>JBKBSS010000100.1:0-10677 GCA_046291385.1 Emticicia sp.
CAAATACAAATCCATTTGGTCGGCAAAATGCGGACTATCGGCGTGGGTCGATTGTCCGAAGTTCAGTATCGTTTCTATTTCGGGTAAGCCTTCTTTCGGAAATTTAATTAATCCAATATAAGACTCACCTTGTACGACCTTCAATTTACCATCTTTGTGCGGGCGACTGTGCATGGCCGTAATGACATCGGGCAAACCCCAAGATGGTTTTTCTATATCGCCACGCACCAATTTTTGTAAATCTCCGAGAGCAATATCAGTTCTTCCGAAATGTTGCTTCATGTAAGTATTCACATGTCGAAAAGCCGCAACGGCTTCTTCTTTTGAAATAACATAATCAGTCATTTCTCCTCTTTTTCCCAGTTCACTTGTAAAATAATTGAGCATAACCAAAAATATTGCCGCCCCTTTGCTATCAACATTGGTTTTTCTGTTCCAAGAATTTAGATTTTCGATAAGTGATTGAATATCAGCATATTCACTCGAATTTAACGTAAATAAAGCATCAGTATTTGCAGGAAAATAAAGCTTTCCTTGCGGTAATTGTCCATCGTATTTGATACGCTTGAAATCATCAAAACTGATTTTATCATATTGCGAAAACATTTCCTGAAAACGAATACTTCGGTTATTATCTTTGACTTCGTAGCCCATTGTTTGGTCGAAATCTTTGGCTTTCAAATTGTCTTTTTCACCAGTTGCATTGAATGGCGTATGATTGGCATTAAACACGTAGCCACTCGCAGGATTGATATATTGAGGCAAATCTTTAATCGGATGAAAAGTCGTAGTTAACGTTTTTGAGGTATTCCCCAAAATTGTATTTTTCCAATCGTAGCCCTCCGCACGGAAAGGAATTTTTCCGTTGCTTACATAAAAAATTGTGTCTCTTTTATCGGCATAAATTGTATTAAAACCAGGGATTGCGGTCATTTCCATTGCTTTATAAAACTCTGAAAAATTACGGGATTTATCCATTTTATACCATTGTTCGATACCTCGAATATCTTGATTGGCACTAAATCTGACCGAAAAAGTACCTTGTTTGGTCTGAATCGTTGCACCGTATTTACTCCACAAAGCCACTTTTTTTACAGGAATCGTAAACGCTCCCATTTTGACTTTTAGTTTTACAGTTTTTTCCTCCAAAGTCTCCCAATTTCCATCAAATTTATACTGCTTTTTATTCGCAGGATTTATTTCAAGCTGAAAAACATCTACTTTATCTTGGTAATTGACGGTGTGTGTCCAGCCTAAATTTTCGTTTGCACCCACAAAAATCACTGGCCCACCTGGGAATAATGCTCCCAAAACATTTAGCCCTTCTTCACTGCACAAATGAGCTTCGTACCAAGCCACTGGCCCTTCGAGTGGTTGATGTGGATTGATTGCGAGATACGCACTTCCATCGGTAGTTTTCGAGCTACTGATAGCAATGGCATTTGAGCCAGCCGCCTTGAAATCATCGAGTGTTTTTGCTTTTTCTTTGAATATTCTTTGTAAAACAGCATCCACGCCCGAAATCATTGAAAGAGATAAAACTGTACCAGTTGTATATTCTTTGGTATTGGTCGGAAATGTGCCTTTTACCAAAACCTCTTCGGGATGTTTGGCTGCGTAGGCGTTTATGCCCGCTACATAACCTTCGATAAGTGCCTTATATTCAGGCGATAAGGTTTTGTCATATTGCTCTTCAACCACTTCTCGGCAACGCAAAAGAGCAACTACGTAATCGACGGTTGCACCATCTTTACCTTTGTGGCGGCCAACCATGCCTTTTCCTGCCAGAAGCGTGAGTTGCATAGTTTTGAAATCATCTTCGGCATTTGCCCAAGCGAGTCCATAAGCCACTTCGGGGTCAGTTTTGGCAAAAATATGCGGAACACCCCATTTATCACGCACGATTTTGATGTTTTCGGGATTTATTTGGGCAAATAAGGATTGGACAGAAACTCCTAAAAGTAGAAGTAAAAATAGTTTTTTCATTAGTTAGGTTGAATTTGTAATTGTTTGATTATCACAAAAGTAATCTTTTGACAATATTTTAAACAAAAAAGGAAGACATTTAAAATGCCTTCCCTCATAAAACCACAATTTAGAAAATTGTGTTACAATAAATTTGCTTTCAACATATATTCAGCAATCTGAACAGCGTTGGTAGCTGCACCTTTGCGAAGATTGTCGGCAACAACCCAAAGGTTTAATGTATTGGCTTGAGATTCGTCACGACGGATACGTCCGACAAAAACCTCATCTTTTCCGTGCGAAGTAATTGGCATTGGGTAAACAAAGTTTTTAGGGTCGTCTTGTACGATAACGCCTTCGGTTTCGCTCAATAATCGACGAACTTCATCTAAATCGAAATCGTTTTCAAACTCAATATTTACTGCTTCTGAGTGTCCACCAACGGTTGGAATACGCACAGTCGTTGCCGTAACGGCAATGCTATCGTCACCCATGATTTTCTTAGTTTCGTTTACCATTTTCATTTCTTCTTTGGTATAACCGTTGTCTAAGAAAACATCAATGTGAGGCAATACGTTAAGGTCAATTTTGTGCGGATATACTTTCGCAACGCTATCGTCGCCAGCACGTTCTGCAAATAATTGGTCAACCGCTGCTTTGCCAGTTCCAGTTACCGATTGGTAAGTTGAAACAACCACACGTTTGATTTTATATTTATCGTGTAATGGCTTCATTACCACTACCATCTGGATTGTCGAGCAGTTTGGATTGGCAATGATTTTATCTTCTGCCGTAATCGTATTTGCGTTTACTTCTGGAACTATCAACTTTTTAGTTGGGTCCATTCTCCACGCCGAAGAATTATCAATTACAGGAATACCCGCCTCAGCAAACAACGGTGCTAAAGCCAAAGAAGAACTGCCACCTGCCGAGAAAATCGCAACCGCAGGTTTCATCTTGATAGCATCTTCGTAGCCTACCACCGTAAACTGTTTACCTTTAAACTCAACCTGTTTACCAATTGATTTTTCGGAAGCAACGGGAATAATTTCGCTAACGGGGAAATTTCTTTCCGCCAATACTTTCAAGATTTCAGTGCCAACTAAGCCAGTTGCACCAACTACTGCAATTTTCATTTTAGAATCTGAAGACCACCCCCCCGCCCCTAAAGGGGAGCTTTTTTTAGTAAATAGACAAACTAATTAATCTTCTTTTAGGGAAAGTAGATTAATTGAAGGGCAAAGATAATGTAAAATTTGGTTCGACTTCTTGGAATAGTACAAAATTTGGCTTTTTTCACAATTTCCTACTAAAACCTAAGCGAGTTTCGAGCAAAAGCTTGGGTGTAAGGTCATCGTAATGGCAGAGGCTTTGGTTGCGTTTCAATGTAAAAGGAAAAAAACTAAGGGAAAGGTTAGATGAAGAGCATAAAAAAATCCGCTGAAATACACTTTGTGTGGGTCAGCGGATTTTGTTTTTGAAATAAAGGGTTTTATTTTTTTATCAAGACCTTTAGTTCATCAATTTGTTTTTGTAAATTAATGATATAAAGTGCTTGTTCCTCAACTTTTTCTAAAAGTTTTGATGTAATCTGATTGACACTTACACCTTCACTGACAACCTCAGAAGCAGACGGTATATTTGGCAAATGTTTGTTTGTTTTTACATAACTATCAAGCTGTTGCAAAGACATTAGTTGATAATCTTGCTCAAATACTCTATCAGACCATTCGTTAGGATTGCTATATTTTATTTTAAAATCACTCAAGACAAATTTACCATTATTATCCAACGCTAAAAAATCATTGTCATTAATTTTGATAGATGGGCTATTAAACACCACACGCATATTTATCACCCCTTTTACATCTAATCTATATTTCGGGGCTGCTGTACCAATCCCAATTTTCAAATCTGTATTTGTTGTATCACCCAATACAATGGCATTACTTACTGCAACTTTCGCATTGTGGCCAATAGCAGAAGCATTGTATAAAGTTGAATCCTTATCAACATCGGCATTATGGCCTAAAAACATATTTCCAGTACCATGTACAGAGTTAAAACCTGCGTAAGTTCCTACAAATAGGTTATCGCTTGTTTTATTACGAAAACCTGCACTATCGCCGACCGCTACGATATGGCTTGATGAAACATTTATATAACCTGCTCTTGCACCAATAAATGTATTAGCGATTCCTGTGGTAGTTTTATTTCCTGCCGAACGCCCAACGAGCGTATTAAAATTTCCTGTTGTATTGTTTTCGCCAGTTTCTTTACCAACGAAAACATTATCTCCACCGATTGTATTTTTGTATCCCGCTCTTTTTCCAAATATTACATTATTTTTTCCTGTTGTATTATCCTTACCAGCACCTTCGCCAATAAAGCCGTTATCTTCTCCAGTAGTATTATTTTCGCCAGCTTCATAACCAATAAATACATTTTTTTTGCCTATTGTATTATTTTTTCCAGCATCATTACCTATGAAAACATTATCAGCTCCTGTCGTATTGTAGTAACCCGTTTCTCTACCTACGAATACACTGTTATTTCCTGTTGTGTTAGTACGCCCTGACCTACTCCCAACAAAAGTATTACCATTTGCACGGTTGGCATAGCCAGTACTATCGCCAATAAATATACTATTACTGAAGTTATTCGAGGAACCTGCTTTGAAGCCCAAAAGAGAGTTATTAGTACCTGTCGAAATCGTTCGTCCAGCATCAGAGCCAATTAGGGTGTTTCTATCCCCAGTTGTAATACTTATTGTGTTTGTGCTTGGTAATGCGATATTTTGAGCATTAGTAGATAAAATTATACAAAAAGGTATAATTATCAGAAGGTAGAATTGTTTCATACTATTGTGGATTTATATTAAGTTGGAAAAAATAAACAATGTGATTTTGTAAAAATGTTATTAAATCATCAAATTTTGAATCATCTTACTGGCATCCAATAATTTGGGCGATAAAAACTGTGTTTTGGTCTGCACGAAAACCAGGTGTCAAAATAATTGTTTGACTTGCTTGATAAAGCATTGGATTGCTAAAACTCACATTTGAAGATGAAATAATCTTATCCGAGCTTTCTGTTTGACTACCCGATGTACTATTTCCGCTCAAGGTTTTCTCTGCTTTTATTATAATCTCATCAACGCCCAGTTCGTCTCGGCTACCACTATTTATATCATTCTGAACACCAGTATAATAATACCGCCAAAGCAATTGAATATATGGCTGATTTAGTAATACTGTGGGTAAATTTACTGTGGACATTTGTGTATAAGAGCCTGATACTCCTCGAGTATATTCAATAACTTGTCCATTAGAGTCCAATAAATCATTGAAGGCTTGAATATTCCCAATGCGGTATTGCAAACGAATCTTATAAACCCTTGAATTGGCAACAATCGTTCTTCCAATCCATGATACACTGACGTTTGAGTTTTCAGTCGTATTGAGAGCTAATATAGCTCCCCCTAATTTCATGCCTGGATAACCCACATTACCTTCTGCACTACTTGTATTGATGAATGAAAAACCTAAATCTCCTAATCCATTTATTCGACTTCGTGAAGATAAATTATAGGCTCCGCTGGTAAATCCTGCTACCGAAGAGTTTACAGGAGGGTCATTATCAGTCATGTAAACAAATTTGATTGAGTTAGGACTCGTGCCTGTTGACGATGTAGCTGGCCAACTACGAAATGAGTACCCGCAAAGATTCAAATCAGCAGGTGCTGGTACAGGGTTTGGAGAAATAATATATAATTCAAAAACAGCCGTATAAGACTTTGCCGTATTTGTTGTAATAGTCTGAACGCTGTCTGTCAGGATAGTTGAATTATATACCCAGTGCTTAAATTTATAGCCAGTTTTAGCAATGGGTCTAATTTGAATAGGTATATTATTAAAATAACTACCTGTCCAAGGATAAGAATTTGAACTCACTCCTGGAGTTGTAGGTATAATCTCAATGCTATTTACTCTCACACAACCATGAGCAGCATTTGATACATCGACTGTCAGGTTATACTCGCCCGAAATACTCCATCTACTTCTAATGTGAAAACGCTGATAAGCAGGTCGTTCCTGTAAAAATTCTCGAGTACTTGCAACAGTGCTTTCCCATGTGGCATAATCCTTAATACCTTTCCAACGCATGATATGTTGATTTACTTCGGGGGCATATTTCGATTTTGCGGCATCAAGCATCGCTGTTGTCCGACTCGGTAAAAAGGCAGTATTCAAAAAATCAGCAAAACGATTGATAAAAGCATTTCGAAACGAGGTATTTTCTAATAGTTTCCTTAAAATATCTTTAAATTCATTTCCAGATTGAGTAGCATATTCAATTCCATTAAAATCAGATGACTGACCAAATCCGAGTGTAAAATCCATATCTAAAAGCATCCACCTCCATCTTCCATCCTGACCATAGGGAGCATTGGGTAAGTATTGAGTTGTTCTTTTTCGCCAAAGTCTAACATTATTTTGGGGCCAATCGGTATTAGTAGAATATATTTCGGCAATCATATAATCTATAAAATTATCAACATCCAAAAGTGTTTTTGCGTACTCGAAATTGATAGTGTTTGATAAATTATTATTTTGAATGTAAGTCACCATATTATTAAAATGGACTAAATCGCCTTCTTCCGAATCCAAAAAACCTGGAACCTCGATAATATCCAAACTATCAGCACTGGTTGCATAAGTTTTTGATATATAATGTTTATCGTGTTTTTCTCTTATATTTTCAATCCCCCAGTATTCACCATTAATAAAAATCACTGCAGGATTATAATCTTGCACATCAATACGAAAATGCCGAACCATATTCTGATAAAGTGCATCACGAAACAGCATTCCATCTTGTCCAGAGTTTCGTAGAATTAAGTTTCGGTGATAAACACCTACCTTATTAGGAAAAACATCATATTCAAAATCATCTTTTCCATAAAGATTCAAAGATTTAAGCCGAAAAGCTTTCGTACAACCTCCATGTATTTTTACATCAATGGGTTGGCTAAGTACCGAAGCATTATCAACAATCATTTCAAAACTTCCAGGCCTACTTTGGCCAAGATTAGAATAATTGCCTACACATTGATTGAAATAACCTTGCTGAATCATATTATCAAAAGTCACACCTGCTACATAAATGCCACTGTAGTAGTTAAACAGATGATTTTCTTGAATACCCAGCGAAATCACAGGAAATGTGTACTTATTTGCTCCCGTTGGCGAAAAGAAGAATGTGTGGGAGGTAATATCACTTGGTAAAGCACCCGCTTTATAGGCAATGGCTCTTATGATTGTTCCTTTATCAACAGGAGTAGAAGGTAAATAAGCAGGTGCCGTATCGTAAGTCGAAACAACTTGACTTACAAAATTGGGTTGACTCGAACGGTCATTGATAGCTAATGGATTATTATACAAATTTGATTGGTAGGTTCTGTCATATAAAAGCGGCCCAATTGGGTCATTTTGACTTAACGGGTAAGCATTTTTATATATATTTACCTTTGGAGCAAGATTTTCATCTGAAGGAATAGAGCCATCGTTGCTATAATATATAATAACGTTTGGGTCTGAATGACTAATTGTTAGTGAAAAAGGGCTACTATAAAATCCTCCTAAGTGCGAAAAAGTTGGAGAAGTTAAAATTTCATTGTAAGCATTATTTGAAGAGTTTGACGCATTCGGCGAAGCAGGCGAAAAATACTTAAAATCTACTCCACCATTGGGTAATCTTCCATAAGACACATCCGTTCGCTGTTTTCCAAAAGAAAATCCATCAATAATAGTAGTGCCGTTGGGTGTAGTCAAGACAATGGCTTCTCCAGAATCTGATAGCGAAAAATTAGTATGTAGAATCCCTTTTCCCGAAAACCCTGAAGCCCAAATAATCAATCGACCATTGGCTGGAATTACCACTTGCCCTGTAACACTCGTAAACCTAAACTTCGTCAGGTTTGTAGGCGAGTCGCTCAAATAATAATTTGCTAAATCTACACTAAATGGGTTTGAATTGTATAATTCAATCCAATCAGAGAACTCTCCTGTATTATCCGTAATCGTAGCATCATTTGAAGCCATAATTTCGTTAATATAAATTCCAGTTGTAGTTTGAGCAAAACTTTCATTTATAGAAAACAGCAAAATAAAATAAAAAATCTTCATAGATATATTCGATTAATTACTTCAGCGTAGTAAATCTTGTACTTACAGTAGAGTAGATAACTCACTCTGCCGCTTATATACAAATTTGACTAAAAGCACTATTTATTACAAATTATATCTATTATTTTTATTATTCGGTACATAACGTACATAATAGAGTCTCAAAAACCCCAAATTCTACTCGGCGTAATGCAATAATCCATTTTTATATCAAACTTATCAATGTCACTTATTTCATCAACTGGCTCAAAAATCGAAAGGCCAATTTTCAAAACATCGGGGCGGCATTCGGCCAAAAATCGGTCATAATAACCTTTTCCATAACCAACTCGATAGCCTTTTTTATCGAAACATAATAATGGAATCAGAACTAAGTCTATTTTTGAATTCTGAATTCTGAATTCTGAGTTCTGAGTTTCGTTTGGCTCAATGATTTTTAGCTTACTTTCTTCTAAAACCGTTTTTTCGGTCAATAAATAATTCATCATTGTGCCATCTTCATGGCTTTTTGGAATAACAATATCAGTCGCAAAATCTTTTTGTAACGTATTAATAATCAGCCACGTATCTATCTCATTATTGTGTTTGATGGGCAGGAAAGTATGAATCGTAGCGTAGGCATGAACTGAAATACTTCTAAAAAACCAATCGTGTATTTTTCTCGAAAAGCCCTCAACTTCTGCTTCGGTGAAAGCCTTTCTTTTTTGCAAAAATTCCTTTCTCAAATCTTTTTTAAACATCGTGATGTTGTTTTTTATGACTAAACAAACCTACGAAATTTATCAAACAAAAATATATATTAGTATGCTTGCATACTAATATTGATTGCGTATATTTGTCGCATAATTATGTTTATTTTATAATTATTGATATTAATTCAAGAGTCTTTTGAAGAAAAATAAATATGATTTCAGCCGAAGAGAGTTTTCAGAATGAGTTTTTAAGACCAATTTTGAAAGAACAAAATGAGATTTTGATAGCAGTTTTCAAGCATTATTTAGTAAAACACAAAGCTTTGTTTGAAAAATATTCGCCCGAAGACCAAGCCAATTACATCGAAAATACCATCAAAAAAGACGCACAATTACGCAATTATTTTGTTGGAATGATAATCGGAAAACTTTCAGTTGAGCAGTATAAAGATTATATTTCGCTGGAAACTGAGTTGAATCGAAGAATAATCACGATGCTTGTGAAAAGATTACAGAGTCAGATGATTTAGAAATGGCAAATACTTTTACACAACTACACGTTCAATTAATATTTGCAGTTCAGAATCGAACGAGTTTAATTGATAAATTTTGGAAGGATAGATTATATGCTTACATGACTGGAATTGTTCAGAATAATGGTCATAAATTATTGATTATTAACGGAATGCCCGACCATGTTCATATTTTAATAGGTTTTCGTACGACACAATCATTATCCGAATTAGTACAAGTTGTCAAGCGAGATTCATCTAAATGGATAAATGAAAATAAACTTGTGAGAGGAAAGTTTTCGTGGCAGGAGGGTTTTGGTGCGTTTTCTTACAGTCATTCGCACTTATCAAATGTAATTGAATACATCAAAAACCAAGAAGAACATCACAAAAAACAAAGTTTTATAGGAGAGTATAAGGCGTTTTTAGAAAAATTTGAGATTGAATTTGACGAAAAATATATCTTCAAAGAAATTAAAGATGAATAAGAGTCATCCCAGCGGGATGCAATATTGGTAGAAAATCAATCAGCCAAGCAAACCCCATGCCGTAGGTATGGAACAATTTAAGGAGTAGTGTTTCATACCTATGGCATGAAAACTTTTCTAACATTTACTTTTCTACCAATGTTTAATCCCTCTGGGATTTAAAAACAACATTAAACGAAACATTACAAACACAAAACCATGAATCGTAGTATCAAAAAAGTAGTTGTTCTCGGTGCGGGCATTATGGGAAGCCGTATTGCGTTGCATTTTGCTAATATCGGAGTTGAGGTGCTACTCCTCGACATGGTTCCGAAAGAGCCAAATGATGCCGAAAAAGCCAAAGGTCTCGATACCGCCCATCCAGCCGTGCGAAATCGTATCGTTGGCGAGCTTTTCCAAGCCGCTGTAAAGGCAAGTCCTTCGCCTATTTACAGTCAAAAATCATTGAGTAGAGTAAAATTAGGCAATTTCGATGACGATATGCCTAAAATCGCTACTTATGATTGGATTATTGAAGTAGTCGTAGAACGCCTCGACATCAAAAAAATTATTTATGAAAAAGTAGAAAAATTCCGCAAAGCAGGAACTTTGGTAACATCAAATACGTCGGGTATTCCGATTCATTTGATGGCGGAAGGTCGTTCGGAAGATTTTCAAAAGCATTTCTGTGGCACGCACTTTTTCAATCCGCCACGTTATTTGCGTTTATTAGAAATCATTCCGACTGATAAAACCGACAAATCGGTAGTTGATTTCTTGATGCACTACGGCGATTTGTTTCTCGGAAAAACAACCGTTTTGTGTAAAGATTCACCTGCATTTATTGCCAACC
>JBKBSS010000101.1:0-10561 GCA_046291385.1 Emticicia sp.
AACAGTAGTATCAGGAGTGATGAATACTTTTTCATAAGTCTGTGAAAACACTTTTGAACTTATTAAGAATATAAAAAATAATCTAAGGTATTTTTTCATATTAATTTAAATTTATTGGTTTTGTCTCGTCCTAAAAATCCTTTTCATCTCCCAAATCTCAAACCAACGGTCGTAATGTTCTGAGTGGCTGAACTTCGTTCTAATTTATTCAAAAAAACATTTTTTATATCAGCCTCCACAAAAAGATTCACCACACCATAACCCATATTTAGAATCATGCCGTAGCGGTAGGGATTCTCTGGGTTTTTGATGCTCACTTTTGTTTCTTGCCGATTGAGTGCTTTTATTTCGGCGTAGTTTCTGCTGCCTCTCAGCAACATTCCTATATAAGCCCCAATGCCAAAATTGAAGGTTTTTTGATTATTTTGTCCGTAGAAATTGATGGTTGGAATTATCTTAAAATCAGTATAAAACAACGACTGATTGTTGGTATAAGGCGTTATTTCTTTGGGTAAAGCAGTAGAGTTTAAACGGTCAACTGTATAATAATTATCGCCATTGCGGGCGGGTTTATAGACCGCAACGGTGTCATATTTTGTATTATCAAGGCTATTTAGGCGAAGTAAATAAGCATTTCGCTTGGTGCTGATACTCCGCAAATAATACCAACTCACATCAAAGCCGTAGCGTAGCACAATTTCTTTATGACCAGTACGAATAAAACTTTCTTGACGCATCAAAGCCACACTCAAACTCGGTGAAGAAAGAAAATTTTGCCGAAAAATCTGCTCCGTCATCTTAAACGGATTATAAGTAATTGTACTGACTGATAGATAGTTAGCCGAATTTAAACCCACCGAAAGATTGAGATAAGTATTTCGTTTGAGGCGTTGCCACGAAGTCATGCCTTCCAGTTGGCGTTGATTGGTCATTTCTTTCGTGTAGCTATTTCCTTCATAATCTTGTCGAAAACTTCGGCGAACGTTCGATGGCATTTCGTCCAAATCCTGATTCATTTGCACCACAATTCTGTTCAAATCATATTTTTCGAGGGCCTTTAGGTCTTCTTTGGTTTGTCCCCAAAGCACAATTCGTTTGCGTTTACCGATATTTACCACGATTGAGTCAATATCGGTCGTTTCTTTAGCAAAAGCGATTGTTGCCAAACACAAAAATATCAATGTGAGCAGTTTATTCATCAAGAAGCGGGAGGATTTTATGTGATGAGCAAAGCTTGCCCATTATCTATTGGTTGAATCAGCAGTCAGGGTTTCATTTTTGAAACTTTCTTTCACAAACGCCCACACTTTATTAGGTTTACTGTTGATAGCAGGTAATTCTTCGGCGGGTTCGACTCCTTTTTTGCCAATTTTTCTACTCAAACGAGCCACCAAACCATTCTTTTTCTCTTTTTGTGGTGATTGGTTATAGTTTTCTTCATCGTCAGGAATTTCCAAAATCGCTACTCGCTCACGGCGTTGTGGAGCTACTCGTTTCTCGACAAAACCTTGATACGGCACAAATCTATAATTATCGTTTGCAGGAGTTTGTTGATTTGTTTTTACTTCGTTTTCATTCGCTGAAACGCTATTTTGTGCTTCGTTGACTGCCACGGCAGGCTCTTCTGCTACCAAATTTTCTTCGTTAGACATTGAAGACATTGAAGAAGTTAGTTGTTTTGCTATCGGTTTATTGGTCATAGCCATTTCTTTTGCCACATTATTTTTGCGGTTGTCGTTATCGGCTAATAATTGTGTAGATTCAGTAGTAGGATTTAAGGATGATTTTGTTGAAATATCAGAATTTTGCTTGTTAACTACTTGATTATTAGTTGTTATATCTGTTTTTTGATTATAAAAATACATACCTACGCCACCCAACAAAACGATACTTGCTGCTACGGCCTGCCACCAAACGAAAGGCGTTTTACGCTTTGTTTGTTTTTGTTCGATGCGTTGCCAAATCTCGCTTTTGTTCCAATCGGGTTCAAAATTAGTTTGGTCAATTTTTTCTTGAATTTTACCGTAAAATTCCTCTGTTTTCATGATTTTTATCAATTTTGGACGGCATCCCGTTGGATGCCATTCTGCAATAGAATTTTCTTCTGTAATAATTTTCGAGCGTGGTTTAGCTGCGATTTTGATGTTCCTTCGTTGATGTGAAGTTGCTCGGCAATTTCTTTGTGCGAATAGCCCTCAATGGCAAAAAGATTAAAAACCGTGCGATACCCGTCGGGTAACTCAGCAATGAGTTTATAAATTTCATCGCTCGAAATCGAATCCAAGATATTATCATTAATTGGTACTTCGATGGCTTCGCTTTCGGGCATCAGATTAAAATTGGCCTGTTTGCGGAGCAACATCAACGATTCGTTAATCACAATTCTTTTCATCCAAGCCTC
Source organism: Emticicia sp. (assembly GCA_046291385.1). Taxonomy (GTDB): domain Bacteria; phylum Bacteroidota; class Bacteroidia; order Cytophagales; family Spirosomataceae; genus Emticicia. The sequence goes on from JBKBSS010000101.1 coordinate 2,402, forward strand.
AAACGACCGCAGATTATCGAACCTAAAATTGACTGCTCCATCAAAAATTTTCAGAAACGAATCAACCACCAAATCTTCTGCCGTCATGCGGTCACGCACGTAGCGATACGCCACTCGATACAAAAAACTACCATAATGCTCAAAAATATTCTTTTGGGCAATGGGGTTTTTGCTGCGTAAGCTTTCTATGGTCGAGGTTGCTATCAAGGGTTTCGTAACAGACGTTTCTTATGATGTAAATGCAGAAAATGCCTTTAAAGTTGTATGAAGATAAAAATATTTTTTCGGTCTTAACTATTTGGCTGTGAGTATTTTCAAGGTTTTGAGGTGCAAAAAGTGGTTGTCGTGAGGCTTAGAGTAAAATAATGATAAAAAATGACTAAAATAATTACATAGTTTTTGTTTTTTCGTTTGAAATCTCTAATTTTGCAGTCCGTTTTAGAAAAGTAATAGGAAATTCAATAAATAAATTAATGAAAAAAGATATTCATCCAAATTATAGACCAGTTGTTTTCTGGGATTTGTCAACAGGTTTCAAATTTATGACAAAATCATGTGCCAATACCAAAGAAAGTATCGTTTGGGAAGATGGTAACACATACCCAGTTTACAAAGTGGAGGTTAGCTCTGACTCACACCCATTTTACACTGGTAAAAACGTATTGCTTGATACAGCAGGTCGTGTTGATAAATTCAACAGACGTTACGGCAAGAAATAATTTTCTTCGGTATCAGATAAAAAGCCTTTCAAAATTTATTTTGAAAGGCTTTTTTTGTAGCACAATTTTCTGAATTGTGCCATCATAACTTGAAAAGTTGTGTTACTTCTTCTTCAAAAACGGATGCAGCACCACCGATAGTAAAATTAAAGCACCACCAATATAAAACCCAGGAGTCATTTTTTCGCTTTCTCCAAAAATAAAATAAGCCATAATAATACCGTAAATTGGCTCCATATTGATAGAAAGATTGAGCGTAAATGCTGAGATTTTTTTGAGCAGGTGCATCATTTCGATATACGGATAAACCGTACAAACCAAGCCCAAAATTCCAATCCAAAGCCAATCGTAATGGGTTGGTGTAAGCTGAAATTGCTCATTGGGCAAAGCAAGGATAATAATCGGAATGTAAATCCACATCGCACCAAAAGCCCCGACCATTTCGTAGAAAGTAACGATTTGGGCATCGTATTTTTGAGCAAATTGGGCATTGATTACCGAAAAAATGGTTGCCAGCAAAGCCCCAACCAAACCAATCAGAATACCAGTAAGGTATTTTCCTTCAAAAGTAAACACAAAATACATTCCCAAAACCACTAAAACTCCAAGAAAAACTTCCACCCAACTGATTTTGGTTTTACGCACAATTGGCTCGACGATACTCGTAAAAAATGAAGTTGTAGAAAATGTAACCAAACTAACTGCCACCGTAGAGGCACGAGCCGAACCAAAAAAGCAAATCCAGTGAAACGACATAATTGCCCCAACCCCCAACAATGGTAGGGCTTGTTTCCACGAAACTTTTAGGCTTTTTTTCTGAAACTGAGCAACAATCCACATACCAGATGCAGCTAAAAGTGTGCGATAAAAAACTACGCCCAGCGAAGAAACTTCGGTCAAACGGCCTAAAATGGCAGTAAAACTAAGAATAATGACAATAAAATGTAGTTTTAAGTAATCTTTCGGTAAAGGTTTTGAATCCATGAAGTAGTTTTTTGTGTAAATAAAATTAATTAATCTCTAAACCAAACGTGCCACATTTTTGAAATGTGGCACGTTTTTATGAAAATTTCACTCAATTATTCCTTTTATAGTTTCGATTATGCCATTAATTCGGCTTCCTCTAATTTTTTTTTTCGGCGTTCTTCACGTCTTAATAAAATTCTTTGTTTGAATTTCATCCAGCGTTCGTACAATGGCGATTCGGTCAAAAAATCCCATTGGTCTTCTTTTTTATTACCTGCCTCTTCTTTCTTTTTGGCTTCAACGGGGTCGAAAAGCATTCCTGTACACAAGCAATGTTTACGATTTGTGCGAGTAAGTACATCGTAGTTTACGCAGCTTGAGCAGCCTTTCCAGAAAGCATCATCGGCTGGTAGCTCGCTAAAAGTAGTTGGTTCGTAACCTAAATCAGAATTGATTTTCATTACGGCCAAACTCGTAGTTAAGCCAATGATTTTGGCATCGGGGTATTTCTTGCGAGATAATTCAAATGCTTTTTGCTTGATTCGGGTAGCGATTCCACTTTTTCGGTATTCAGGATGCACGATAAGCCCCGAATTTGCTACAAATTTTCCATGTTCCCATGTTTCTACGTAACAAAAACCCATCCAATCACCTTCACGGGTAAGTGCGATAATGGCTTTGCCTTCACGCATTTTTTCTCTTAGATAATCGGGCGAACGTTTGGCAATACCTGTACCACGGGCTTTGGCACTTTCGGCCATTTCATCACAAATAGTTTCGGCCAAATTGTAGTGGCTGTCGTTGGCTACTTGCACGATATATAAATCTTCGGATGTGAGTGCTGGGTTATTCATCGTCATTTATTGGGCTTTCCCTCAAACGGAGACGCTGTATCCTAAATGGTTTTAAATGAAAAAATAAGAAAATTTTTGATGAGAAGGGGTTTTGCCGCAAGGACAAGCCAATTACTGTCTGATATTGAAATATCGGAATCGTCGAACTGGCGATATGGGGAGTCTAATGTGCATTTCTTAAAATAGGATGCAAAGATGTTCCGTTTCGTAATAATATCCAAAGAAACGACCTAAAATTTTTATTTGCATCAGAATAACGAAGGGCTTTTGTTTTTAGTTCGTAAAAATGAAAAACATTTAAGGACGGCTTCTCTTTGAGGAGAGTCTTCGTTTTGATAACTTTGAACAAAAAAACAATTATTCGTTGAATACTCGACTCGCTAATTTTCTTTCGGTGGCTTTGCATCCTTTGTTGATGCCTACAATTTTATTTTTGTTGCTGCTTTTTATTGCACCTGCAGCGTTGGGAGCAGAACCGCTCGAATTGCTCATGAAATTGGCCGTATTGGGCTTTATTTTTATTTACACTTTTGCTCTGCCTGCCTATTTTGTGTATTTATTAAAGCGTTGGGGCATGATTACGAGTCTAAAACTCGAAAATCTGAAAGACCGCCGATTGCCCTATTTCATTACTGCTATGATTTACATTGCTTTAGGATATTTTCTTTATTCCAAAAATTCCATGCTTTTTCCGTGTGGGTTTATTTTGTGGAGTATTGCGGCTGTTATTTTGTGCGTTGGAATCATCAGTCTTTGGTGGCAGATTTCGGCTCATGCGGCGGGCGTGGGTGGCATGATTGGTACTTTGGCGGGTATTTTGGTGCAGTTTGGCGAGCAGAATCTATTTTATCCTTTACTGTTCTTGGTTATTTTATCGGGATACGTTATTTCGGCACGTTTGGCACTCAATGCTCACACGCCCGCACAAGTTGGGGCTGGGTTTCTACTCGGTTTGGGGCTTAGTCTGGCCTCGATTTATGTGTTGTTTTGAATAATCAATAGGAATATTTTAGATAAACAGGAAAAAGCGTAGCGGCTTATATTTGATAAGTTTACGCCCAAAAGTGTCGACTGGAACAAGCTCGACCTCAATCATTTTACTCTTCTCCATCAAGACAATCAACAAAAAGCCTATCATGCACGGTTTCAACAGGAGTTGCTTATTCTAAAGGGTTCTACCAATAAAATATCCATAGCTTCAAGAGTCATTAATGTAGCCAAATTTGAGCATTGGTTTGAAATAGCCATTGAAAATGCAAAAAAAGTCACAAAAATCTCATAGCGATAACAACTATCACCCGCAGAATCTTTGTACAGCTATCTATAAGTTGGTTGAAGAATTGAGAAAAATAATAATAAGATAATCGCTACCTTTGTGGTATTACTTAGCGAAAAAGTCATAAAAAATGTCGAATCAAGAACGTATTGAGCTATTAGAAGCTTACAAACTCAAAGAAAGGTTTATTTTGGATGATTGGGAAGACCGAGAACTGGAGATGCCAATTCCCGAAATAGTGCAGTTGATGAGATTAGAAGTTTTGAAATTTGCTGATTTCCTGATTAGTCAACTAAAAATTGATGTGAGTAATTTTCAGACTCAAACGCAGCTATATTTCAATGCGTGGGACAATGAGTTTTTCGACCACGACCAAACTGAATTTATTGTAGAAATGGAATATGAAGCCATGCGAATTGCGGGCGTTGATGGCGATAAAATGGTGATTTGACTTTTACTTACACAATCTTCTGCATAAGTAAAAGCCAAACCTATTATTACTCTCACTTAAAAACCTCATTCAGCAAACCAGCCAATCTTACGCCGCCTTTCAAGAGTTGTTGATTAAGCATTTCTACGTTTTCAAAATCGTAGCGATAACTTAGGCGTGGCTCTTGGGTTTTGATTCCTGCGTACAATTTATCGGCCAATTGATACGATTCAAAAAACCATTCGGTCATGGGTTGTTTTTGCCACTCACGGCGTTGTTGCTTGCTTACGTGATTGATATTTGCCGAATATTCGGTATAACTTAGGTTCTGAAACTCAATCAGTTTACTGTCCCAAAGAGCGTGTAGGTTTGTGGCATCGGCAAACCAAAAAGCCTTGATTCGGTTTCCGCCCAAATCTTCAAAACGCCCAACGTGCATTGGCTGGTGAATATCGCCCGCAATGTGAATGAGCAAGCGTAGATAAAAACGTTTTTGTTCGAGACTGGTTTTCTTATTTTTTAATTCTCCAATCAAAAAATTGAGTTTTGTGTAGGCATCAGTTTTCGTGTCTTCCTGCAAATATTTGGTAAATTCTGCATTGTTCAAACCTGTTTTGACATTGATGTAGTGCCAAGAATCTAAATATTTATATGCTGTATCTGACTTAATAAAATCAGCCCAATTACTCGAAATAGCCACCGATTCTGTACCCAAAATTTTACGAATATTTCGTTTTGCCTTGCACGAAAGATAAGAACTGGCGATATGCCCCACTACTCGGTGTCCAGTCGAACCCCAAGAAAAACCTTGTAAGGAAATGGCGAGTAATAAGAGCAGTATAGATGTTTTTTTAAGCATTATGGTAATGGTTTGTTTGAAATTTTATGCAAATTAAATAATAAACCACGGAGTTGCACGATGTTAAGGCACTGAGTTGCACGATGTTTTTTTAAACTTTGTGAGACTCCGTGTAAAACTCAGTGAAACTCCGTGGTTAAAACAGAAATAAAATGCTTATTTTTTCTTAATTTTCATCGCCACTGGGTCCCAGTTGATGATTTTTTTATCGAAATAACTCAAATTACAAGCCAAAGCTGGTGCTGCTGCACGGAAACCGAAAACAGGGTCTTGTATGGTTTCTTGGCTTCCTTTACGTACATTTTCAAAGAAATTTTGGAAATGTTGGGCGTGAGCATCATCCGTTTTAGGTGTCTCAAATTTGATTTCTTCCACTGGCGGAGCTACACGGTCAGACTCTGAATATTTGGCATCGTATTCTTTTTTGTATTCCGCTTGCATATCATTCGAGAAAGTGGCGTAGCTTTCGCCCGCACCATAACCTGGGGCTTTTGGCAATTTACGTTTCGTGAGCGTCAAGCCTTGTGCATTCCACAAGATTTCGCCTTCGGTTCCTACAATACGAGTTACGTTTTTGATTGCTCCTGCATTGGCAAAGTTTACACGCAATACCGCTTGAAACTTCGTATGTTTGTCAGTATCTGGGTAGTCAAGCACCGTTACCATTACATCTGGCACATCACGGCCATCTTTCCAGTAGCTCAATTCACCCGAAGCAAAAATTCTTTCTGGCCCGATTGCACCAGTTGCGTAGTGCATACCCGTAATCAAATGCACGAATAAATCGCCCGCTACGCCCGTGCCATAATCACGATAATTTCTCCAACGGAAAAAGCGAGTGGCATCAAATGGGCGTTTTGGAGCATCACCCAAGAACGTATCCCAATCAATTGTTTTTGGTGAAGCATCGGGCGGAATTGAGTAAGTCCACGCACCCAAAGCATTGTATCGGTCGTAAGTTGCTTCTATGAAATTCAAATCTCCGATTGCTCCCGTACTCATCAATCGTCGAGCTTCGGCATAAGCCGCTCCGCTACTTGGCTGGCTTCCAACTTGAACGGTCTTGCCAGTTTTTCTCCAAGTATCAATCAACGCATGACCTTCGTTGAGGTGCTGTACCATTGGCTTTTGGCAATACACATTTTTGCCCGCTTTCATGGCCGCAATACTGATATGGTCGTGCCAGTGGTCGGGTGTTGCCACAATTACGGCATCAATATCTTTACGGTCTAAAATTTCTCTATAATCACGAGTCGTAAAAAGGTCTTTATTGAAAGATTCTTTAGCATGAAGTAAGCGGCCATCGTATAAATCGGCAGCGGCCACAAATTCAACATCAGGATTTCGGAGAGCGGCACGAGTATCGCCATGTCCTTGAATTCCGAAACCGATTGTGGCAAAACGAAGCTTATCGTTAGGGCTAATTTTCTTTAAATCTTTGATGATATTGAAAGGTTTGGCAAACGTATCGGTTGCCAACAAGACCGATGCTGCCCCTACGCCCTTAATAAATTTTCTACGAGATGATTGCATGATGAATTGATGATAGTTTTTAGGCAATACTCAAAATAACAGTATTGCAGGGTGAATATTTTTGAAGCGATGAAATTAATGCAAAAAAAGCTTTTTTAAATGATTTCAACGATTTTATTTTAAAAAAATTTAATAAAGAAACTCTTTCGACAAGTACTGACTATGTATCGACCACCAACGCATAGTTCCGTGTGACCACAGGAGAGTATCGAATGGCAGATTTACTTATTTTGTCGTATAATTTATGGTACATTTACTATCTATTTATCAATCTTAGAAAATCTCTGTTAATCAAAAAAACTTGATATGCGACGTCGAATGTTCACATCGCTATTCTTATCGTAAAATAATTTTTTAAGTTTATCGAGCATCGGCCGCCACTCGGCCAAGAACTACAAAAGAATATGTTCAATAAAATACTAACAATCATATTTCTCGCAAGCACAATTGCCGCTGCCCAACCAAAATGGAAACCAATCACGCAGCAATCAAAACCGTGGTCGAGATGGTGGTGGGAAGGCAATGCAGTAAACCCCAAAGACTTGACCTACAATATGGAAGCCTACAAAAAAGTAGGTTTAGGAGGTTTGGAAATTACCCCGATTTATGGCGTAAAAGGCTACGAATCGCAGTTCATAGATTTTCTTTCGCCCAAATGGGTTGATATGTTTAAACATACCCTCAAAGAAGGAACTCGCCTCGGCATGGGTATCGACTTGGCAAATGCTTCGGGTTGGCCTTTTGGTGGCCGTTGGGTTACGCCCGAAGACGCTTGCAAAGCTGTTTTTCATAAAACATATCAACTAAAAGAAGGTGAAACGCTCAATGAAGCAATCGCTTTCAAACAAACACCTTTGCTACGTTATGTTTTACCAAAAAAGACCGAAATCAGTGCTTTGAAATACCCAATTTCAGCAAATGATAATCTGCAAGAATTGGCAATCGACCAAGTGCGTTTTGAGCAAAACTTGCCTTTACAAACTTTAATGGCTTATTCTGACAAGAACGAAGTACTAAATCTGACCGAAAAAGTAAACAAAGAAGGCAAGCTGAATTGGCAAGCTCCCGCAGGAAATTGGACACTTTATGCTGTTTTTCAAGGATTTCACGGCAAAATGGTTGAGCGTGCTGGCCCAGGTGGCGAAGGCGATGTCATTGACCATTTTTCTTCAAAAGCCATTAAAAACTACCTTTCGGCATTCGATAAGGCTTTTGCAAAAACCGATGTTTCGAGTATGCGAGCATTTTTCAATGATTCTTACGAAGTTGACGACGCTCGTGGGCAAGCTGACTGGACAGAAGCACTTTTTGATGAATTCAAAATTCGCCGAGGTTATGATTTACGGAATCATTTACCAAATCTTTTCAGCAAAGAAAACACTGACCTCAATCACCGAGTTTTGTTTGATTATAGAGCCACAATCGGCGATTTGATTCTTGAAAAATATACCTCCGAATGGACAAATTGGGCTCACGCAAGAGGCAAAATCGTGAGAAATCAAGCACACGGTTCGCCCGCCAAT
>JBKBSS010000102.1:0-10494 GCA_046291385.1 Emticicia sp.
GCTGGAAGTTAGGCATTGTTCTGATTTTTTCGAGAATTGTTCTATCTTCCGAACTCAAAGTAGTAGGAGTGAAGAGGCTCACATGAACCAATTGGTCGCCAACGCCGTAGCTGTTTAGTTCTTTCAAACCCTTTCCTTTTAAGCGTAAAATCTCGCCCGATTGCGTTCCTGCTTTGATATGTATTTTTACTTTTCCACCAACGGTCGGAATCTCAACTTCTCTTCCCAAAGCGGCATCGGCAAAATTCATGCGTAAATCGAAATGAATATTGCTGCCATCACGTTTGAGTTCTGGATGCTCTTCTTCTTCAATTACAATCAATAAATCGCCCGCAATACCGCCACGAGTTGGCACGTTTCCTTTGCCAGTCATCGAAAGTTGCATTCCTTCGCCCACACCCGCAGGAATTTTGATTGACAATAAATCTTCATTCAACTGGCGGCCTTCTCCGAAACACACATCGCAACGCTCAGTAACAACTTTTCCTTCTCCTTGACAAGTTGGACACGGACTTGTAGAAACCATTTGTCCGAGCATTGTATTCACAACCTTACGCACTTGTCCTTGTCCGTTACAAGTCGCACAAGATTTGAGCGAAGTGCCGTGTTTCGAGCCATTTCCGCTGCAAGTATTGCACGAAACGTAGCGTTTTACTTTTATTTTTTTCTCAACACCATTGGCAATTTCTTCTAAGTCGAGTTTGAGTTTAATTCTCAAATCCGAACCTTTTCTTACACTTGGGCCGCCACGACGGCCACCGCCACCACCACCACCAAAGAAACTACCGAATGGACTATCATCACCAAAAACACTTCCAAAAATATCTTCCATGTTCACGCCTGCACCACCACCACTTGCACCGCCAACACCTTGATGCCCAAATTGGTCGTAACGTTGACGTTTTTCGGCATCAGATAATACGCCATAAGCTTCGGCAATTTCCTTAAATTTTTCCTCAGCAGCTTTATCTCCTGGGTTTTTGTCAGGGTGATACTGAATTGCCAACTTGCGGTAAGCTTTCTTTAATTCATCTTCTGAGGCATTTTTAGCAACGCCCAGTATTTCGTAATAATCTCTTTTTTGTGCCATTTTTTTAATAATGATGAATGATGAATGTTGAATGATGAATGATTTGTTGGAACAGATAGCCTATTGAATTGAGGTTTTTCGGTTCTTTAATTAAACATTTATCATCAATAATTTATCATTATATTATGAACCTACTACAACTTTGGCGTAGCGGATAACTTTTTCGTTTAGTGAGTAACCTTTTTCTATTTCTTCAATTACTTTGCCTTTATTTTCTTCACCCGCTGCAAATTGAGTGATGCACTCGTGAAGCTCCACATCGAAATCTTTGCCTTTTGCTTCGATTGCCTTTATGCCTTTACTTGCTAAAGTTTTTTGTAATTTATTGAAAATCAACGCAATACCTTCTTTCATTGGTTCAACTTCTGTCACGGTCTCGAACGACTTATTGGCACGCTCGAAATCATCAACAATCGGAATCAATTCTTTCAGTAAGCCTTCTGAGGCATTCTGAATCATTTCGATTTTTTCCTTCGATGTACGGCGGCGGAAATTTTCAAAATCAGCGTATAATCGCAAGTATTTGTCTTTTGCTTCGGCAAGTTGGTCTTCAAAAGTTGGTTTTTCAGAACTTACTTCTTCTATCGTCACATCATCAACTTCTGATTCAGATAATTGTTCGTTGTTTTCTGTTACTTGTTCGTTATCAATTGCTGCGTCTTCTTTATTTTCTGCCATTTTGTAATCTATTTTATTTTTTGCAAATTTCGACAATTATTTTGCCAATAAGAAATTTACTGACAAGATGGCAGAAAATTGAAAATTTGATGTCTTTTTAGAATGACATTTCGGAAATGGCACAGAATACATATTGATTTTAACGTAGAAAATTATTAAACTAAACAGCACTAATGGAAAGAATTAATGTATCGACTGGGGCAAAATGGGAAGACATTATTGGGTATTCAAGGGCCGTAAAAATGGGGAATATCATTGAAGTAACTGGCACGGTTGCTACCGACGGTAGCGGAGAAATTGTAGGAAAAGATGATGTGTATATTCAAACAAAATTTATCATTTTAAAAGTTGAAAAAGTACTCGAACAACTGGGTGCTTCGCTGAAAGATGTGGTTCGGACTCGTATTTTTGCAACCGATATTTCTAAATGGGAAGAAATTGGCAAAGCTCACGGAGAGTTTTTTAAAGATATAAAACCTTGCACAACGATGGTCGAAGTAAGTGCCTTGATTGGAGCAGATTATTTGGTAGAAATTGAATTTTCGGCAATATTGGGGGCGTAAGATAGGAGATATTAGATTCGAGAAAAGAGACATTTTTTACTCTTGTATCTCGAATCTACTATCTCGTATCATTGATTCTAAACCAAATCGTTTCTGATAGCATAAGCCACCAAACCTGCTGTATTTTTCAGCCCAAGTTTTTCCATCATTCTGAGGCGATGCCCTTCAACCGTTCGAGGGCTAAGTGCCACAATTTCACCAATTTCGGTGGTTGTGAGTCCTTCACAGATGTATTTTAAAATCTGTATTTCACGCTCCGAAAGGTCGGTTTTATAATTAAATATTTTGCTTTCACGCTGAGGTTTGCGGTTCATCTTGCGAAGCATAATTTTGCTCACAAAATCGCTGAAATATATTTCGGTTTCGTTTACTTTTCTAATGGCTTTTTCTACTTCATCGGGGTCAGTATCTTTTAATAAATAGCCATTTGCCCCAATTTCCATCAAATGCAACACAAATTGGTCTTCGTCTTGCATCGAAAGTATAACTACTTTCACATCAGGGAAATTTGCTCTCACGATTTCGGTGGTTTTTATGCCATCGAGTACGGGCATTTGCAAATCCATCAAAACTACATCAATTGTTTGGGTTTGAAGTTTGTCAAGGAATTCTTGTCCGTTTACGGCCTCCATAACTACCTCAAAATCAGGTACTTGCTGAAGAATCGAAATCATTCCTTTCCGAAATAAATTGTGGTCGTCAACGACCGCTAATTGTATCTTTGACATTGTATAGGGTATGAGTTTAGAGTAAAATTTGAGGAGAAACTCTCTAAACGTTAATTAAACAATAGGTATTTCAATAGTGGTGGTTGTTCCTTTTCCGATGCTTGATTGTATATCAATTGCTCCATTAATTACGCTCAGGCGGCTTTCCATGTTGCGTAACCCTAAGCCAGATTTAGGGTTGTTGCGTATGGCTGCAAAATCAAAACCTTTACCATTATCAGTAAAGATAAAAATAATTTTGTTGTCTTCAATCGTAAGTTTTAATGTTATTTCTTGAGCTTCGGCGTGTTTGAGTGCGTTGTTGACGAGTTCTTGAATAAGTCGGTAAATTGTCAACTCAATTTTTTTATCAAAACGTTGTTTTTCGGCAATTCCTTCGTGGCTGAAAGTAAAAGAAGTAGTAGAAGCCAAATGTACTTTTTGGATGAATTCGTCGATAGAAAGTATTAGACCGAATTCTTCGAGGGTGCTGGGTACGAGTTCTTTGGAAATTCTTCGCACTTGACTGATTGATTGTTCGAGTAGTTCACGGGTTTGTTTGCCCATTTTTGCCAAATCTTCGGCACTATCAAGTTTTCGGAGGAGCTGATTAAAACTCATCTTTGTAACCGAAAGCATCGCCCCAACCTCATCGTGAAGGTCTTTAGCTATTCTGACTCGCTCAACTTCTTGTACTTCAAGGGCTGATTCAAGCATTTGGCGTTGCATTTCGCTTTTCAAGTCTTGCATCGCTTTTTGCTGTTCGTATTTTTGTTTTAGCTGTTGTTGTTGATAGACAATAACAAAAATTATTAATCCTATTCCCATAAACAATAGGATAGCAGTGCCTGAAATTATAAGTACAGAGTTAGAATCATTAACCATTCCGTTTAGCGAGTTTATTTACTATAAACGCAAAACTAAGTAAAACCATAAAGATAAGAAAAAACATTTGACCAATCTTATTATATAGTTTAAAGATTTCCTTTTGAGTTGTGGTACTAATAGTATAATTCCAAAATAAATAAATAAATAATGTTCCACAGGCATAAATTAAAAAAGCAGCACTAATCCAAAAAGGAGGGTGTTGAATGATGTTTGATACCTTTACTTCTGTTATGATGGAATGAAAATGTAAAAACACGAATGTAATGACTATAACTTTATTGAGTGTGAACGAATAACCAGCAATTTCTTCCCAACTGAATTTGAATATACTTATAATCACTGTGATAAAAGTTAAGAGAATAACAGTTCGCTGTTTTATTGATGAAGGTGCTAATATTTTATAATATAACCATCCACAAATGAGCATTCCAATCCATTCATTGATATTGTGTAGATAGGCATTGTGTATTTTTGCTGATGCCGTAATCCATTCACTTATATCAAATAATGTGTATATAATTAGATAAAAAAGTAAAATTTTCAGCTCAGAAGTTAAGTTTTTTCGCCCATATATCGCTAATATTATTGGCAACCAAGTTATAATGCTTGCCAATAATAAAAGCGGATTCTTAGACGACATAGCGATGAATCTTTCCCACATAAATGACATCGTAATTAGTTATTCTTCACAATATTGTGGACATAATGGACCATCTGCCAAGTAATCGTAGTCACCTCCATCTTTGATTCCATTTTTATCTTTTACAACTTTTTTTGCATCTTCATCAACCGCAACTAAGATTACACGAGGATTTCCCTTGTCGTCTTCAGCGTGATAAACTCTGATACCTTTACTTGTTTTTTTGTTAATTAATTTTTTTAATTGGTCGATTCCAAAAAACTCACCTCTGATGGGTTCTTGAATATTTTCACAACGTTTACCTTTCAAGTAGTTTTCTTGTAAACGATTCGCTACGGCAGTTGAAACAAATTGCCCTTCTGTTCCTTTAAATTTTGGCGGCATGATTAAATAGCAGTTTTTATTTTTAATAATTTAAACAATAATAATGGGTTTAATAAGGAAATGCAAATGATTAGATTTTTAGGATTTCATAAACTATTGATAGTAAGATTTTTATATTTTCGGGTACGTAAAAACCCCTAATAATTTGAGTAGTTTTACGTTCTTTTATTCAAAATAAAAGCCCCTCAAATCTCTTAGATTGAGGGGCTTGGGTACTGAAGTCAATTTAAACTCAGAAAAAAACTATATTCTTTTCACGTTAACTGCATTTAAACCTTTACGGCCTTCGACAGTTTCGAATTCAATACGGTCATTTTCACGAACTTTTGTGCCGTTTAAGCCAGTCACGTGAAGAAAAATTTCTTGTCCTGAAGCATCATCAACCACAAAACCAAAGCCTTTTGTTTCGTTGAAGAATTTTACTATACCTGTTTGCATTGAAATAAAATAAATTAAAAGAGTAAATAAATGAAATGCAATGTACGTAAGTTTTGAGAAAAAACAAGTTTTTGAGGGAATTATTTTTGCACTAAACCAATATTTGATTGTACTAAAGCATAACACTCATTATTATTTTATTGTTAAACGCTTGATAATTACGATTTTTTTTACTAACTTCGTATTCACTTTTTCAAGATATGCTAAAAACAGGACATTTAAGATACTTAGTTGAAAATCAACTTTTCGGAGTTTGTTCTCGACTCGGAGAAAAACTCAATTTTTCGACAGGAAGCGTCCGTACATATTTTATTTACGCATCATTTTTTACTTTTGGTTCTCCGATTATCATTTATATAGTTATGGCATTCTGGATGGAAGTCCGAAAACACCTACGCCGCCATAAAAATCCAACTGTTTGGGAGTTTTGAGTTAAGTTTTTTATTTACCACCGCATCGGCGGTCTGATAAGGAACTAAGGAACACTAAGGTGCACTTGGTTCTTCCTCGGTGTTTCTTAGTTTTCCTTAGTGGTGAGAAATACGTATCAAAACAAAGCTAATTGTTTGTCATCGTCTTGATTATCAGTATTGTCTGAGTCAATGTCTGAAATATTGTCGGCTGACTCTTGACTGTCAACCGTGGACTTTGGACTAACGACTACTTCTTCGGCTTTTGGTTCAAGTTGTTTTACTTCTGCAACTTCGTAAGCATTGATTTTTTGTCCGATTGCTTTCCAGCCACGTACTTCTACAAACTCATCAACCAAAATCGTTTGGGTTTCGATAGCAGCTTTTTTGTCGGCTTTGGTTTTTATCTCAAAACGAGGGTATTTATCCAAACACGCAGTCAGCAAACGAGAGTTTTTTGTATCGGCAATAAACAAAAATTTCTTATCCATCGTAGTAGTTTCGATTTTGAAACGCTTGATGTAATAAATCTTGTTTTCGCCTTCATAGTGCAAGCACGAAATTGGTCTTTCGGCGTCGTATTTTACTACTTTCAGAATATCTTTTTGTTCGTAGCGATTTGTTAGTTCAAAGTTGGTAAACTCATATTGTCCATCTTTGTAAATCACCAAAATCTTATCTTCTGAGCCAAAATTGCCGAGATATTGCCCGTGTTCGTCACGATTGAGCTTCCCGATTACGGCATCAAACCAAATATCTACGCCGCCAAGTGTTGATTTTCCTGCTGATTTCAGCACAACTTTTCGTACAGGAAACTTCGTCAAAACATTTCCCATCGAACTACGATTTTTGATAGTCAATGTCGAAAAATCCCAGTCGAATTGTTTCTTTTTGGCAGTCGAATTGGCCGTTAAATTCACCGCAACCGATTCCGCTTCACCATTATCATTGGCCGTAAAATACAATATTTTTGACTTCGGATTTCCCATCGAAATATCGTATTCTTTGTCACGAGTGATGCCCGTCACGAAGAAACGTTTGGCATAAGATGTGCCAGATTTTCCATCCAGATAAATGGCATTATAGATTTTACGCTCATCGTTTTTGCGGAAAACTGAGCAGTAAATAATGTCTTTTCCGACAAAACCTTTTTCTTGAATCTTCACGATTAGGTATTTGCCGTCACGCTTGAAGACAATCACATCATCAATATCCGAGCAATCCATGATGTATTCTACCGAATCGCTCTTTTTTAGGCCGTAGCCCACGAAACCATTTTCACGGTCAACGTAGAGTTTTTGGTTATTGGCCGCCACAACGGTTGCCTGAACTGATTCAAACTGACGAATTTCGGTTTTTCGTTCACGACCTTTACCGTATTTTTTCAATAATTCTCGGTAAAAAGCAATGGTATAGCGAACGAGATTTGCCAAATTATCTTCTACTTCGGCCAATTCATCGAGCAAACGTTTCATTAATTCATCGGCTTTGAAAGCATCGAATTTTGAGATACGTTTGATTCTGATTTCGAGCAAGCGAAGCAAATCATCTTCGACGATTTCACGATAAAAATCTTTTTTGTAAGGTTCTAAACCTTTATCGACCGTTGCCACAACTTGCTCGAAAGTCGTACATTCTTCAATATCACGGTAGATTTTGTTTTCGATAAAAATCTTTTCGAGCGAGCTATAAAGTAATTTTTCTTTTAATTCATGCTTTTTGATTTCGAGTTCACGTTGGAGCAAATGTTTGGTTTGCTCGGTGCAATCTTTCAGAATATCGCTTACACAAACAAAATGTGGTTTATTATCAATGATGATACAAGCATTGGGCGAAATTGAGTTTTCACATTCCGTAAATGCAAATAGGGCATCAATCGTAATATCGGGTGAAGTATTTGGGGCCAGATGAATGATGATTGAAACATTTTTGGCCGTATTATCTTCAACTTTTTTGATTTTTATTTTTCCTGCATCATTGGCTTTAATAATCGAGTCAATGAGCGTGGCGGTAGTAGTGCTAAACGGAATTTCTTGAATTTCGAGCGTTTTTTTGTCGATTTCGGCAATTTTTGCTCTAACTTTTATTTTTCCACCACGAGAGCCATCATTATAATTGGTTACATCAACCAAGCCACCCGTCAAGAAATCGGGGTAAAGTTGAAACGGTTCTTTTTTCAGACAAGAAATAGAGGCTTCGCACAACTCAATGAAATTATGCGGCATCACTTTGGTCGAAAGACCAACGGCGATTCCTTCTACACCCTGTGCTAAAAGTATCGGAAATTTTGCAGGAAGATTGACAGGTTCACGCTTACGGCCATCATACGACATCTGCCATTCGGTGGTGTCTTCGTTGAAAAGGACATCATTCGCAAATTTCGATAAACGTACTTCAATATAACGAGGAGCGGCGGCACCATCGCCCGTGCGGACATCGCCCCAGTTTCCTTGGGTATCGAGCAATAGATTTTTTTGTCCCATCGACACAATCGCATCGCCAATTGACGCATCGCCGTGTGGGTGATATTGCATACTTGAGCCAATCACATTGGCCACTTTATTGAAACGCCCATCGTCCATTTCTTTGAGGGCGTGCATGATTCGGCGTTGAACGGGCTTTAGTCCATCTTCGATGGCAGGCACGGCACGTTCGAGAATTACATAAGAGGCATAGTCGAGAAACCAGGTCTCAAACATATCATCAATTACTTCTTTTTGTTGTAGGGGGTCGTATTTTGGTGTTTCGTCACTCATGTTAGTCTGTTAGCGAAAGGCATTATTGTAGGGCAAATATACGCAAAAGGAGCGATTTATAAGAATGGATTGATGATTCTAAGGCGATTTTCAACTAAAAAATTATGTTGTAAATCTTCGGAATATAGACAATTGCAACCTGAGATTAAGGCGGCGGCAACAACCTTCGCTCGTTAAAAATTGGTAGTTGAATTATCAAAAAAATAATTCTACGCTGAGAACCCCTCCATCCGACTACCTCCCCTTGAAAAAAGGGGAGGAAATTTAGAAGCAGAAGATATGTATAAACTTTCTCCTGTGAGGGGGAATTTAGCGACCCTCCTGATTTTTTTGCTTCTTATCCATAGAAATTGCCTTCTCAATCTCGAAAGCGATGATTTCAACTTGTTTGCCTATCATTTCTTCGGGAAGGTGTAGTGTGTAAGTATTTTCGGTCGGAAAAATAATCTCTCTTATCAGTTCCATAGTTGTATTTGTTTTTATCAAAGATATTAATTTTCACTAATTTCTGTTGTTTATTGTTCCTTATTTAAAATTATTCTAAATAAATCCTTGCACGATAAAATTTCGTATTTACCTTTGTGCTGTTATTTAGAATTAGTCTAAACATAAATAAAAATATAAAAATGAAGTCTTTGATTAATACAATTTTACTTTTCTTGGTGGTGGGTGTGGCGGCTTTTGGACAGAAAACTACGATTACTGGAAAGGTGACGGATAAATCGAAACAAGCGATTGTGGGAGCGAGTGTTACGTTGAAAGGAACGGTCAGAGGGGTTCAAACAAATACAAACGGCGAGTATATTCTTAAAGGTTTGAAAGCGGGTGAATATACAGTTGTAGTTTCGAGTGTTGGATTAAAAAATAAAGAATTTTCGGTGTCGCTTCAAGAAAGTGAAACAAAAACACTTGATTTTGAACTGGAAGATGAGACTTATACTTTAAAAGATATTCAAGTAATAGCCAGCAGAGGCGTAAGAGGAAATGAGCATTTGGCGGAAGTAGATGGTTACTCAATTAATGCCACAAAGAAAAACGAAGTAATAAAACTTGATAATATCAATGCTAATTTGGCGATGAATAATAGCCGTCAGATTTTTAGTCGCACTCCAGGTATTTCGGTTTGGGAAAATGATGGTTCAGGCATTCAGTTAGCAGTTGCTTCTCGTGGTTTGAGTCCGAATCGTTCGTGGGAATTTAATGTCAGAATGAATGGCTACGACATCACGCCCGACCCAATGGGTTATCCAGAAGCCTATTATACCCCGCCAATGGAAGTAGTTGACCGCATCGAAATTGTCCGTGGAGCTTCTTCTTTGCAATATGGCCCGCAGTTTGGCGGCTTGATGAATTTTGTGCTTCGTAAACCAGATATTTCTACTCGTGTAACTGTCGAATCTCAGAATACAGTTGGTAGTAATGGCTTGTTTAGTACATTTAACTATATCGGAGGCACGGAAGGGCGTTTGAGTTATACGGCTTACTATCAAAAACGTTTCGGTGATGGTTGGAGAGCAAATAGTTATTACAATACCGACCACGCTCACGCCGAATTGAGTTATGCCATTACGAATAAATTTAAAATAGGAGCAGAGGCAACTTACATGACTTACAAAAGCCAACAAGCAGGTGGATTGACTGACGCTCAGTTTGCCCAAGATGCTCGCCAAAGTGTGCGAAGCCGAAACTGGTTTAGTACGCCGTGGTTAGTGCCTTCGTTATCGGCTGAGTATGTTTTTAGTGAAAAGACAAAATTAAGCTGGAAAGCCTTCGGAGTGATTGCTGAGCGTAGTAGCGTAGGAAATGTAGCAGCCATTACATCGGTCGATAATTTAAGCTCTAATCGCCAAGTAGATAGAGATTACTACAATAATTTTGGTTCGGAACTTAGATTTATTACTGACTATAAGTTTTTGGGTATGAATAATACGGTAGCAAGT
>JBKBSS010000103.1:0-10334 GCA_046291385.1 Emticicia sp.
ATTATCGACTAAAATCTCGTACTTGGCTGAATGTTGATGCAGGCTTTAACAAAGGCTTTACCGACATCACAAAAACTCCTAATACTACATATAGCAATGTAGCATTTAACTTGAATGTAGGTGTAAGTTTCCCGATTTCGGAAAAATAAATACATCAACTTTATCTGTCAAATTTACGCAATTTATAATATAACTCATAAAAAAGTCACCAATCGTTGATTGGTGACTTTTTTATATAAAACACTTTTAAGTACTGGCACATGAGTAAATGAGTATTTTACAATTTGGCAAATCGCTTATTATCAAATACTTATCTCGTGTCTTTTGTCTTATCTCTTCTGTCTAAGTATTTAATCAATGAATTATATCCGCTAAGCTACCCTCGCCGTGCTTTATTTCATAGCGATAAACTTCTTCAATTGAACTTAAATCATCGGGTAAAATCTCCATGATAGTTTTCATAAGTCCAGTTTTCAAGTCGAGTACCCAACCGTGTAAATGTGGATAATCACCTGATGCCCAAGCTTTCTGTACGATAGTAGTTTTAGCCAGATTACGCACTTGTTCAGTTACGTTTAGCTCAACCAATCTATCAAATTTTGCTTGAAAATCTTCAATTTTACTCAGTTCTTCGTGGTGTTTTACGTTTACATCTTTGATATTTCTGAGCCATTTATTGATTAGCCCATAATCTTTATTATCCATTGAGGCTTTTACTCCGCCACAATTATAATGACCAACCACCAAGATATGCTTTACTTTGAGTACTTCAACGGCGTATTGCAAGACACTCAACATATTTATATCGGTATGCACAACCAAGTTGGCTACATTACGATGCACGAAAATATCACCAGGTTGTGTACCCGTAACTTGGTCGGCAGGCACACGGCTATCGGCACAACCAATCCACAAAAATTCAGGATTTTGGTGTGAAGCCAGTTCTTCAAAATAGCCTTCATCAACACGTAGCTTTTCGGCAGCCCACGCTTTATTCGCCAGTAAGAGTTTTTGATACGATTGCATTGCTTTTTCTATAGTTTATTTTTTTTCTTGAAATTCCTTTAAATTCAACTGTAATATTACGATTCTTGACTTCTTTCTGAAACTCTTCTAAAGTCAAATATATATCGTGGTCAATAAAAGAAGCCTTTGCTCCATCTACAAAAAGATAATCACCTTCTTGAAGTGAAAGTAACTTTTGCTTTAACTCTGATTTATTAAAATAGAAAATATCTTTATTAAATTGAATCAAAACATTTTTTCCATCACGCATAAACGACATCGAACCTTTATAATTTGTGTATAAAATATAGCCCATCGCCACAACTACTCCAATGCCAATTCCTTTCAATAAGTCAGTAAACACTACTGCTATCACAGTCACTACAAATGGCACAAATTGGTCTTGACCTTCTTTGAAAACTTCCTTAAATATGGTGGGTTTGGCCAATTTGTAGCCGACCATAATCAATACAATCGCCAATGATGCTAATGGAATTTGGTTCAGAATATTTGGAATAGCAAGCGTACAGATTAATAAAATTAGACCATGAAAAATCGTTGCTAAATTTGTTTTTCCACCTGCTTGAATATTTGCCGAGCTTCTTACGATTACTTGAGTTAGCGGAATTCCACCTAAGAAACCCGATACGATATTACCCGCACCTTGTGCCAATAACTCACGATTTGTAGGCGTAATTCTCGAATCTGGGTCAAGTTTATCAGTAGCTTCTACGCTCAATAGCGTTTCAAGACTCGCAATAATGGCAATTACGACGGCAATTTTCCATATTGCAGGATTTGTGATGGCCGAAAAATTAGGCAATTGGAAGAGATTCATAAAATCACCAACCGAATTTGTTACGGGCAAAGAAACTAAATGGTTACTTTCGAGATGAAAAAACGAAGGAAGAACCGTCAGACCATTATTCAGAATAATACCCGCAATTACGGCCATCAAAGCCCCAGGAATCATTCCCAAAACTGAATTGCGTTTGATAAACGGCTGTTCCCACAAAATCATAATTGCCAACGAAATCAAGCCAATAACTAAAGCTCCTTCGTTGAATAATTCGGTTACTCTTGCTAATTCTGAAAATGTATTTTGTCCGTCACTTTGGAAAAAACTTTCATCACCTTCAAAATCTAAATCAATTCCCATTGCGTGAGGAATTTGTTTTAAAATAATGATGATACCAATGGCCGTCAGCATCCCTTTAATTACTGATGATGGAAAATAGTAGCCAATTACACCCGCTTTTACGGCTCCCAAAATTATTTGAATAAAACCAGCCAATACAACTGCCAGAAGAAACGAATCGTAAGCACCGATTTCGGTGATAGCGTTTAAAACAATAACAGTCAAACCTGCCGCTGGCCCACTCACGCCGAGTTGAGAGCCACTCAATGCTCCAACAACAACACCACCAATGATACCAGCAATTACACCCGAAATGAGCGGAGCTCCCGAAGCTAAAGCAACACCGAGACAAAGTGGCAGAGCCACCAAAAATACCACTAAACCTGCAGAAATATCCGATTTAATGTACTTGAAATTGAAGTTTTTCATACTGTAAAGAGAAAGACATGTAAATATACCGCAACAGTGATTCGTAACCTAATTGAGATTATTCAAGCATGAGGGCATCAACTATCAGCAGCAATATTTACTGTCAGCTTTTGGGATAAAATATTTTGATTGAAAAAGGGAGTAAAAAGAAATTATCTTTTCGGAGGAGGAAAATCTATAACTCGAAATGGATTTGTGATGGTTGTAGAAATTTCATCACACACTACATTTTTTAATAAATTATGACTAATACTAAAGTTAAAATATAGGCTTTCGACAAAATACTTCTCAAATTCAACTTCTTTTGAAGTATCTTCTGATTCATTATTATCTTCAATATCTTGTACTTCAACTTTATGCTTACAATCAGAAAAACACTCCCTCACAGTCGAAATTTCGACTGTCATTAAGAGTATAATTACAAGAATTCGCTGAAGCATTAATTTTATTTATATATATAATAAATTTTACTTATACAAAAGTAATAATTAAACCTTAATACCCTATAAATGATTCCAAGTATTCTACTGTTAAGTTTTAATTATCGACAAAATCGAGGTTTTTATGGAAAGTTTCTTCCAAATTTCTCAAAGCCCAAAACGAAATACCCAGTGAAAATACGCCAACCACAAACGCACTTTGGATAGTGCCGATAATTGGAACAAGAAATGTAAAAGCCGTGGCCTGTGGAATCAATGAAGCACGAATTAGATTCAGAGAAGATGTTGTTACAGTTGAGCGAATATTTGTACCAAACTGCTCGGCGGCCAAAGTAAGCAGCACAATTGTGTAGCCAGCCGCCACGCCCAAACCAAAGAAAAACGAGTAATAAAGCGTAACCGAAATGTTGGCAAACATAAAGAAAAGTGCCAAAAACAAGCCAAAACTTGCCAAATAAATAGTAATCGCTTGTTTTCGACTTTTCAGATATTGACTCACAAAACCGCAGCTAATATCACCAAAAGTAAAGCCCAGAAAATACATCGTGAATACCACACTTACGGCAGGAATCTCGGTCATTTTCATGGCTTTGGCAATTTCGGGCGTGAAAGTCATAATTACGCCATTGATATACCAAGCAGGAAAACCCAACAGAAAAATACTGATATATTTTTTGAGTTTGATTTTATCTCTGAAAATTATCCTTAAATCTCCCCGTGCCGTTACCGAATTTTTGATTTGTTCGTACATTCCCGATTCCAAAACTCCGAGACGCAGAATCAATAAAGCGAAACCAATCGCACCACCGATAATATACGTAGCCTCCCACGAATATTTTCCGCCAATATACGCTCCCATAATCGCCCCCAGCATTCCGAATGAACCGATAATTGATGGCCCAATCCCACGCCATTTTTGGGGCATTTGCTCACTTACAAGTGTGATTCCTGCACCTAACTCGCCCGCCAGACCAATTCCTGCCAAAAATCTGAGTACCAAATACATTTCGTAGTTTTTTACAAAACCATTAGCAAATGTGGCTACTGAATACAACACAATTGAACCAAAAAGCACCGATAAACGCCCTTTTTTATCGCCCAAAAGTCCCCATATAAAACCGCCAATCAACATACCAATCATCTGAATATTGAGCAACCAAACGCCTTTACTCATCAATTCGGCTTCAGGAACGCCAATCGCCAACAGGCTTTTTGTTCGTACCACACTCACAATAATAATATCGTATAAATCAACAAAAAAGCCTAAAGCGGAGGCTATAATGGCAAGGGCAACGTTACGGTTAGATGGCATTTTTTTGAGTTCTGAGTTTTGAGTTGATACGGGGTCACCCGTGCGATTCTAAATTCTAAGTGCTGAAACCTTAATCTATTTATATTAATGCAAGTTGTAACCTACAAAATACTTCAAAAAATGGAACGCAGATGACGTTGATTTTTAAATAACTTTTTATTTTTATCTGCGAAAATCAGCCGAATCAGCGTCATCAGCGTTCCATTTTTTGAAGGTTATAACTTACGTTATATTAATTTCTGAAAAAAAACTCAGAACTCAGCACCGCTACGACGGACCGTTCAGAATTCAGAACTCTTTTAAAATTTCTTTTGCCAAATTTTCTGATAAAGTTGGAGCTAAGGCCACGCCCATTCCGTTCATTCTGACACTTAATGAAATTTGTGGGTTTAAGCACTTACTTATAGGCGTTTTGGTTTCATCAAACGCCATGATTCCGCTCCAACGTTGGTCAATTTTTATGTTTTTGTGCTTCGGGATAATGTTTTCGTACAAAAGCTGCTCAAGTCGATTCTGTACTAAATCAGTCAAGGCAAATTCATCAGTATTTTCGGTCTGGAAATCTAAATTTCGTCCGCCACCAAACAAAACCCTATTTCGGTAATTTCGAAAATAATAATAGCCTTTATCGAAATGAAAAGTTCCACGCCAATTGAGTCCTCCGATGGGTTCGGTTATCAAAACTTGTCCACGTCCAGGGTATAAATCCACTTCGGGCAAAAGCTGTTTTGTGAAAGCATTGGTTGTAATACTCAAATGTTTGGCTTCAAAAACTAAGCCATTTTCGGCATAGATTTTCACACTATTTATCTCATTATCAAACCTTTGTACTTTCACGCCATTCAATATTTTTACTTTCATGGCTTGCAAAGTTTCGGTCATTGCACTGATGAGTTTTCCGCTATGAATTGAACCTTCAACAGTGTTTTTGATAGCATACTGAAATCCCGAAAAACCTGCATTTTGAATAATATTTTCATCAATAAAGAAATGATTATCGTTTCCTACGATACTTTTTATTGATTGATTTAAGGCGTTTAAGTATTCTTTTGTTTCTTCAAAAATTGCTTTATCATTAAATAATTCTGTACCTCCGCAATCATCGTATTCAATCTCCGAACCAAAATATTGGCTAATCATCCTGATACCTTCGTAGCGTTTTTCTGCCCAAAACATGGCTTGGTCAAGCCCCATCACTTCGATATTTTCGAGCAGTTCGGTTGGACTGCCAAAACACGAAAAACCTGCATTTTTAGTACTCGCTCCCGTCGGTAAAACGCCAGCTTCAAGGATTGCAATTTCGATTTTTGGCTGATATTTTTTCAGAAAATAAGCCAGCCAAAGCCCCGAAAACCCCGCTCCGATGATGATGACATCATATTTTTTCAAAAAAACATCCTTTTCCCAAAAACTAAGCATAATATTGTAAACTAATTTTTATCAAAATTAGAATTAAGACGGGGTCGCCCGTGCGATGGAAAATTAAGAATGATGAATGAAATTATTTTCATTTGCACACAAGATGATAGAAAAATTAAAAGAAGCTAATAAAATTGCTAATCAAATACAAGGTAGCGATATTCAGTCATTTATCTTAAAAAAAAGCAAAAATTTTGATGCCGAAATGTTGCGTTTGGTGGCCGACCAATGGCTCGCTCGACAAAAAGCCAAGCATAAATTGCCTTCTTGGTTTGCCAATGAAAAAGTTATTTTCCCGCCCCCACTTTCGGTCGAACAGGCTTCTTCCGAAATTACGGCCAAATATAAAGCCGAGATTTTTGCAAGAAATTTCGGAAATACTAAATGTGCTGACCTCACAGGCGGCATGGGTCTTGATAGTTGGGCTTTAGCAAAAGTAACCCATTCGGTGACTTATATTGAGCAAAATCCCACTTTAGCTCTCGTAGCGAAATATAATTTTGAGGTTTTAAACCAAAATAATATTGAAGTTTTAAACCAAAACTCGGTATTATTTACCCAATCAACAACGGGCGGCGTTCCGCATCAACCGATAACTAATTTCTACATTGACCCGCACCGACGAGATGATGCCAAAAACAAAGTTTTCAAGATTGAAGATTGCGAGCCTAATCTTCTGAAAATCAAGCACTTACTACCGAATTTTATGGTAAAATTTTCGCCGATGCTTGATATTAAATTGGCGATTGAACAAATACAAAATATTTCAGAAGTGCATATCGTAGCCCTTGAAAATGAAGTAAAAGAATTGCTTTTTGTGAGTAAAAACTCAAATGATTCTGTAAATGATAAAACAAGTATTCACTGCATAAATTTTACATCAAATAATAGAAAACAGATTTTTGAGTTTGACTACGAAACCGAAGAACAAAGCTTCGTAAAATACTCAAAACCAAGTACTTACGTTTACGAACCCAACGCTGCGATTCTGAAAGCAGGAGCGTTTAAAAGCATTGCAGCTCATTATGATTTAGCAAAACTTGCTCCCAATAGTCATTTATATACTTCCGAAAAACTGGTCGAAAACTTTGCTGGGCGAAGTTTTATCTGTGAGGCAGTCTGCAAATTTGATAAGAAAGAAATATTATCAAAACTACCAACGCCTAAAGCCAATATCAGCACCCGAAATTTTCCGATGAAACCAGAAGAAATAAAAAAGAAGCTGGGTTTGCAAGATGGCGGCGAATATTATTTATTTGCCACCGAAAGCACAGAAAAACAAAAGATTATATTGATTTGTAGAAAAGTTGGGCAGGCATGATTTTTCAGTAGTACTATTTTGTTACAATACCATAACCACAGCGTCTTAAATAGACAATTAAAAATTATTATTATGAGAAAAGTACTTTTAACAGGCATTTTGTTGGTGGCAAGTTTTGTTGGTTTTGCACAAACCATTTTGAGTGGCTCAGAAGTTTTCGGCAAAGACCGCAAAGAAGGTTTTTATATGACGCTCAATATCGAAAAGAAATTTATCGAAAAAGAGTGGTCGCTCTTTATTTCAAAATATGGTGGCGTGGCACAAAGCAGAGAAATTTTCAATATTGCGGCGGCAAATATTTCTGAAATATCACCCGACCCAATAAATCTGATGACAAAGATTATTTCTGACCAGAAAGTAAAGACAAAGGTTTTTGCCTCATTCGATTTAGGTGGCGGAAATATGGTTTCTGAAAATAATAAATCGTTTAGAGGCGTAGAAAAACTCTTGAAAGATTTCTATGCTTTTGCGATGCAAAACGAAGATGTAAGACTTGCCGAACGTGATGCCGAAGAATCTCAGAAAAACCTTGACCGTGTGAATAAAACAGGCGATAGACTCACACGTGACATTGAAAAAAATAAACGTGAAAAAGAAAAACTTGTAAAGGAAATCGAAGAAAATAGAGTAGAACTCGAAAAACTTTTAAAAGACCAAGTTGCCAATAAGCAAGACCAAGAAAATGCCAGAATTGCATTGGAAGAAAAACAAAAAGCAGCGAGCGTCGTAAAAACCCGCATTAAATAAGTCGGAAAATATTTTCATTTGAGAGTCTCTTGATTTAGTTCGAGAGGCTTTTTTATTTTTTTTAACATTATAGTATTACTATTTCAATAACTTTTGTTACTATTATAATTGATTCAGCGATTCAACTTTCATGGTTTGTTATTTTTCATATTTTTGCGGATAGCCTATCAGTAATTCATTTTGAGCTTGTTTTCAAGCGAAATAATCGAAAGAAACAAAGTAAAATACTTATAACCTAAACCTTAATAGATTAGACACTACGAGTATGACCGAGATAAAAGAAAAGATTCGCCTAAGCGACAGGAAAGACAATAAAGGATGGAAAAAATGGGGGCCTTACTTATCGGAAAGACAGTGGGGAACGGTGCGAGAAGATTATAGTGTTTACGGCAATGCCTGGGACTATGTACCGCACGATATGGCTCGTTCTCGTGCTTATCGTTGGGGTGAAGATGGCATCGGAGGTATTTCGGATAATAAACAACATATATGTTTTGCAGTTTCGTTTTGGAATCACAAAGATAAAATCATCAAAGAGCGTCTTTTTGGTTTGGCTGGCTCAGAGGGCAACCACGGCGAAGATGTAAAAGAACTTTATTATTATCTTGATAGCACGCCTACGCACTCATACATGAAGATGCTTTATAAGTATCCACAAAATGAGTTTCCGTACCGCCAAATTGTTGAAGAAAACCAAAAACGTAACCGTCAGCATACCGAATTTGAGATTGAACAAACGGGCGTTTTCGATAATAATGAATACTTCGATATTTTTATCGAATACGCCAAAGCCGACGAAAATGATATTCTGATAAAAATTACGGCACATAACCGTAATAAAAAAGAAGCAATGCTTACGATGCTGCCAACAGTTTGGTTCAGAAATACTTGGAGTTGGGGCTACGAAGCCTACAAAAAAAGTCCAATGCTAACTGGAATTGCCAGTAGTCAGATTGAGGTTTCGCATCAACTTTTGGGCAAATATAAATTATACGTTGAAGGTGCTGACGAACTCCTTTTTTGCGAGAATGAAACCAACATGGAGCGTATTTTCGGGAAACCAAATACGGCCATGTTCGTAAAAGACGGCATCAGTAACTATATATTAACGGGCAAACCAACAACGATAAATCCGAATAAAATAGGCACGAAAGCTTCGGCACGATATACAAAAAAAATCGAGGGCGGTGAAAGCCACACAATCAAACTTCGATTCAGTCAAAATACCCATAATCAAAAAGCTTTTACAGATTTTGATGAGGTTTTTGATGCAAGAATCAAAGAAGCTGACGAGTTTTATGAACACATTCAACAGGATATAAAATCAGAAGAACAACGCAACATTCAACGCCAAGCTTTTGCGGGAATGATGTGGAACAAGCAATTTTACTATTATAATATTAATGAATGGCTCAAAGGCGACCCAAAAATGCCGTTTGAGTTTAAAGGCAGGGCTTTTCCGAGAAATAATACTTGGAAACATGCTTACATGGCCAATATTTTATCGATGCCCGATAAATGGGAATACCCGTGGTTTGCGGCTTGGGATTTGGCCTTTCATACGCTTACGCTTGCACGAATCGACTCCGATTTTGCTAAACGACAATTGGCGGTTGTTCTTCGTGAATATTATATGCACCCCAACGGGCAAATTCCTGCTTACGAATGGAATTTCTCAGATGTAAATCCGCCCGTTCATGCTTGGGCAACTTGGAAAGTTTACGAAATTGACAAGAAAAACAATGACGGAAAGGGCGATTTGACTTTCTTGGAAAAAGTCTTCCATAAATTACTGATTAATTTTACGTGGTGGGTCAATCAGAAAGACGAAGAAGGCAATAATATTTTTGGTGGTGGTTTCTTGGGGCTTGATAATATTGGAGTCTTTGACCGAAATGCTCAAATTCCTGGCGTAAAACTTGAACAAGCCGATGCAACAGGTTGGATGGCGATGTACACGCTCAATATGCTACGTATTTCTTGCGAAATTTCGATAGAAAAACCTGTTTATCAAGATATGGCGTCGAAATTTTTTGAGCATTTCTTGCATATTGCAGCCGCTATTAATAAGCCAATCAAAGATAATGATTTAGGCTTGTGGGACGAAGCCGACCAGTTTTATTATGATAAACTTCACGCACCAAACGGCGAGACAATCTTTATGAAGATTCGCTCTTACGTTGGTTTGATTCCACTTTTTGCCGTTGAGGTAATTGATGAGGAAATGCTTTCAAAATTACCAGATTTCAAACGTCGTTTGGAATGGGTACTTACCAATCGCCCCGATTTGGCTTCATTGATTTCTCGCTGGAACGAACCTGGCAAGGGCGAAACGCACCTGCTTTCGCTCCTACGTGGCCACCGTATGAAAATGGTTATCAAGCGAATGTTTGATGAAGCTGAGTTTTTATCAGATTATGGTATCCGTTCATTATCAAAATCTCATAAAGATACGCCTTATCAGTTTAATCTACACGGCGAAATTATGAGTGTAAAATATACGCCAGCCGAATCTGATTTAAG
>JBKBSS010000104.1:0-10107 GCA_046291385.1 Emticicia sp.
TAAGTTTCTGGTAATTCTTATCGGTAGCACTTTCGACTGGCGAGATATTTTTGCTTATACTTTGGGCATTTTTGCCGTTTTTCTTTTCAATGAAGAAACACTGGGTTTGAGCAAAAACAAGGTTTGACGGCACGTCTTACCCCAAAATCATCAACAACAAAACCATGAATTTCGTAGATAAAAACTCAATCGTCCGCAAAATTTGGAGCAATGCCGATACCATTTTGTTTATTTTTGGCGGAGCGGCAGCCGAATTTTCACTAAATAAAGCCGTCGATTGGCTCTATTTTACAGGAAAACTTCCAGCCGACCCGCTCGGAAGATTATTTTCAACGGTGGTTTATGCCCAACAAATCATCTTTTCTGATGAAAAAACTGCTCTTGCAGCCATTGATAAAATTACGGCGATTCATCAATCGGTTGAGCAAAGTCGAGGTATGAAGATTCCCGATTGGGCGTATCGTGATGTGCTTTTTATGCTCATTCATTATTCAATTTCGGCCTTTGAATTGCTCGAAAGAAAGCTAACCGATGCCGAAAAAGAAGAAATTTTCGACGTTTTCAATCGGGTAGGAGAGCGGATGGGCTTGAAAGATTTACCCAAAAATCACACCGATTGGCTGGTCGTTCGTGAGCAACATTTGCAAGAAAACTTGCTTAAAAGTGCCTTTACCGATGATTTATATAAGCAATACCGCAAATATTTGGGCTTATTTCGCTATTTGATTTTGTGGGAAGGTCAAAAACTTGTTGTGCCATTTCGGACAAGAAATTTACTGTCAATGTCTCGTTTTTCAATATTAAAGCCTTTTCTGCTACTTTATAAATTCACACAAAAAATTAAAGTTGATAAATTCCTAAAACAAGTACTTTTACCGCCCGATTACGCCCAACAAATTATGGCTCTGGATAGAGTTGCGTAGTTTTGTAGCACAATTTTCTAAATTGTGTCATTGGACTACAAACAATTTAGAAAATTGTGCTACAACAAAGCCAAAGATTTTTCGTATTTTTGTAAGATAAATCAAAAAAATACGCTCGAATGAATGCTGGACAAGCCTATTGCTCTTTTTGTGGCAGACGTAAAAACGAAGTTGAATTATTAATATCTGGGTCAGAGGCTAATATCTGCAATTTTTGTGTCGAACAGGGTTTTCAATTAGTACAACAAGAATTAAATGGAGGAGTGACTCCACCGAAAAAAGAAAAGAAAAAGAAATCAGAGCTTCCAAAGTTTGATTTAAGACCGCCAGTTGAACTCAAAAACCACCTTGACCAATTTATTATTGGGCAAGATGAAGCCAAAAAGGTTTTGAGCGTGGCAGTATATAACCATTATAAACGCCTAACACAGCCAAAACGTGAAGATGATGTAATGATTGAAAAATCGAATATCATCATGGTTGGTGAAACTGGTACGGGCAAAACTTACTTGGCTCGCACGATTGCAAAGGTGCTTCAAGTGCCGTTTGCCATTGCCGATGCGACGGTGCTTACCGAAGCGGGTTATGTGGGCGAAGACGTAGAAAGTATCTTGAGCCGATTGCTCCAAGCGGCCGATTTTAACGTAGAATTGGCCGAGCGTGGCATCGTTTATATTGATGAAATTGACAAAATTGCTCGCAAAGGCGATAATCCATCTATCACGCGTGATGTAAGTGGTGAAGGTGTACAGCAAGGACTTTTGAAATTATTGGAAGGCTCAATCGTAAGTGTGCCACCGCAAGGCGGACGCAAGCACCCAGAGCAAAAATTGATTCAGATAAACACCGAAAATATCCTTTTCATTTGTGGAGGAGCTTTTGATGGCATCGACCGCCACATCGGAAAACGTATGAATACTCGTCCGATTGGCTTCTCGAATAGCGGTAAAACTATCGACCTTTCGAGTGATACGAGTTTGTTGCGTTTCGTGACTCAACAAGATTTAAAATCATTTGGTTTGATTCCTGAGTTGATTGGTCGTTTGCCTTTATTGACATACCTCAATCCGCTCGACCGTTCGGCTCTTCGCAGAATCTTGACTGAACCTAAAAATGCTTTGGTGAAACAATACCAAAAACTTTTTGCGATGGAAGATGTAAAACTTGATTTTTCGGAAGAAGTATTGGAGTTTATCGTTGACCAAGCAATGGAGTTTAAACTCGGTGCAAGGGGCTTACGCTCGGTTTGTGAGGCAATTATGACCGATATTATGTACGAAATTCCATCGGATAAAACAATTAAGAAATTTACGCTTACGCTTGATTATGCCCAAAGTATGTTTGAGCGTTCGGCGTTTTATCAATTAAAAATGGTTGCTTAATTTAAAGCCTGTTTTTATTAAAAAGTCTCATTTTGCTTGCGAAATGAGACTTTTTTTGTGGAATCTAATTAAAACTTTCTTTGTGACCTTTGTGCAATACTTTGTGTATTTTGTGGTTAGTTGAATACACAACTTATTTTTCAAATTAAATCTACAATCAACATGAATGTTATTTTTTTACACGGCTTTGGCGAAGATGCCACAGTTTGGGATGATTTCGTGCAACTTCTTCCCAAAGAGCATACTTATTTTTGCCCCGATTATGCCTCAATCACCAATATCGAGAGCATTGATGGTTACGCCGATTGGTTGAAAAAGTTTACAGAACAAAAAGACATTTCAGCATCTGTAATTATTGGTCATTCAATGGGGGGCTACATTGCTTTAGCTTATGCCGAAACGTTTTCGGATGAAGTTTTCGGTTTAGGACTTTTTCATTCATCGGCTTATGCAGATAATGAAGAACGAAAAGAAATTCGGCTAAAAACCGCCCGTGTCATTGACCAACAAGGCACAGCCAAGTTTATCAAAGGCTTTTATCCAAATATGTTTACCGAAGATTTTAAGGAAAAAAACGCTGATTTTATCGAAAAACAAATCGAACGCTATTCATATTTTCCGAAAGAAGCTTTGATGAATGCCCAAATTGCGATGCGAAGCCGAGAAGATAAAACCTCGGTTTTGAAGAATGCCAATTACCCAATTATGATTTTAGCAGGAGAAAAAGATACTTTTGTGCCAAAAATGGCTGCTTTAGAGCAAATTGACTTACTGAAAAATAGTCAAAGTGCAGTTTTGGATGGCGTAGCTCACGCAGGAATGTTTGAAAACCCAACCGAAAGTGCTAAAATAGTGACAGCATTTTTATCGAAGGTTTAAAATTAATTTTTGTTATAATGATAGATATAGATAGAAAATAGAATTTTTTTCTTGCCTCTTTTATCCGTGCCATGCACAGCATGATACGGAAAATATTTCTTCTAAAAGCACAAAAGCCAGCATTTCTGCCTGGCTTTTGTAGTATATCTATCTATTACTCCCCTTTAGGGGTTGGGGGTGGCTGGGGGTTACTTCCAACCATCATCCGAAGGCTTTGGTTTTGGAGCAGGTTTTTTAGCTGCGGCACTCCCTTTTGCTGGTGCTACCGATGATGCAGTCGAGAAGCCACCACCGCTTGGGCTTGATGAAGCAACTGTTACATTTTTCTCAACTCTTGAATAAACACGGCTCACAATTTTCCATTCGCCATTAATTTTCAAGAGATTCAAGAAATCGACGAATTTGAAAGTTGGTAATTCTTCTTCGGTTACGGCCGTAGCGGCTGTACCAGCATAACTATAATTTACAATTTTGCTCGTCCATTTTGCTCCACCCGCAGGCACTGAAGCAATAAATTTCTTTACAGGCATTTCCGAAACTTTGCCATCTTTACCCAAATTACGGAGATTTGCAAAAGAGAAAAACGCACGATTTAAGCGAGCAGTATCGCCCACAGCACCGCCATCTAAATAGTTATTGAGGGTTTCTTTAATCGCCTCATCTTCCGATTGAGCAAAGGTGCTTATCGAAATGCCTAAAAAAGCTACAAGTGCAAGTAATGATTGGTTGAATTTCATCGGTATAGATATGTTTGTAATCCTGTGGTAAATTAACGAAAATATTTTTTCACTATTGCTATTATCTGATTTGTAAATTTTAAAACGGCGTAAATTTCGGTCTTAATTGTTTGAAAATCAGTTATTTATGTATTTCATTTAGCTGCATATTCCTTTATTACAGCACTGATATTCGCCTCCGAATTACCTTGTTTTACTCTATTATCGGCCAAAATCTGTATAATTCTTTGGTCTAAAACCGAAAAACTATTGAAATCATAATTATTATTACTCATCACCGCTACCATTATCGACTTAGTATTTTCGGTATGACCAATGCCCAGTGCGTGGATGAATTCGTGGCGTAAAACCCCATTTTGTATAGAACTTGGTGTTGAGGGCGAAAGCCAAACAATTGCCTTCACGATACCGATACTGTTCCATTGTGTAAAAGTTGTTCCTTGTACCGAACTATTACTCACCTGAAAACTGGCATATTTGCTATTATGAGTGGTGGCTTCAACTCGATTAATGATAATATCTGCTTCTGTCACAACCTCAGTTCTGACCATTTTGTTATATTTATTCAAGGCATTTACATCTGCCATTACTTTATCCAAAGCACTAATTAAGGCATTTGTTCGGCCGCCATCCCAATAAATTTTTATTTGAGTTTTGGTCGAAAGCCATTTTCTAATAGTTGTTGCTACCGTTCCTGCCGAATTTTTGAGCGTAAGACGCACAAAAGTATCATAAATTTCTTGGCTACTGGGTTTTACGGTTGTCGTGGTAGTGGTTGGTATATTAGTCGAATTGGTAGTCGTATTAGTAATTGGTGTAATGTTTTCTTCCGAATCTTTGCAAGCAATCGTTAGAAAAACAAGTGAGACGGCTGTTACGGCAATAGCAATTTTCATTTTGGGCAAATTTTATTTTAACTTTTCATTAGAATCCAACAAGGATTTATATGAAATTTTTAATTTAAAATACAGCAAATTTCGTACCACCAGAACCCGAAAAATCTTTTATTTTAGGCTTACACGGTTGACAAAGACAATTATTCAACGAAAAAAAAGACAATTTGTTACTTTTAGAATAAAATTCGTCAGAAAGTGTATGAATGTAGAATGAAGCAACGTTTATTACCGAAAAGTAAATAAATATATAAAAAAAATGAATTTTATCTTGCGGAAACTAAGTTTTTAATACATTTGCAATAGTTAAATTTTATTTACTCCAAAACTAAAAATTACACAAAATGGGATTAATGTCATTTTTTAAAGGTGTAGGCGAGAAACTTTTCGGAAGCAAAGAAGAAGCCGCTCCAGTAGAGCAAAAAGAAGAATTGAAAGCAAGTGCATTATTGGCACACGTACAAAAACTGGCTTTGCCATTCAACACACTTACGGTTAAGACTGCTGGCGATACTGTAACCTTAGTTGGTGAAGTAGAGAAGCAAGAAGATTCTGAGAAAATCGCATTGGCAGTTGGAAACGTTGAAGGCGTGCAAGTGGTTGATAATCAATTGGTTGTGGCTACACCAGAGCCAGAAGCAAGATACCATACTGTTGAAAAAGGTGATACATTATCTAAAATTGCCAAAGAAGTTTACGGCGATATGATGAAATATCCTGTGATTTTTGAAGCAAACAAACCAATGCTTTCACACCCAGATAAAATCTATCCAGGTCAAGTATTAAGAATCCCTGCTCTTTAATTCATTATAAGAGTATTCATATAAAAGCCTTTTTTGCAATTTGCAGGAAAGGCTTTTTTTTCGGGTAATTCTGAAAAAACACTTACTTTTCTACAATAACCTTCTTTGTTGAAACACTTTTATCGAAGTTTGTTTTTATTTAGTAGATGCCTGCTGGATGTTATTACTATCTTGAAAAGTGTGTAAAATCCCAAAATAGTGACCTATTTCGTAGAGAAAAGTCTTGTTTTAGGTTATTGAAATCGTCGTTAGTACGTTCAGAATAAGAATAAAAACACGGTTTATACTTGCCGAAAACTGGGAAGAGCGGCATAATCACTCAAAATAGTTAAGTTTTGAAGCGTGATATATTTTACAGATGAATATTGGTATTATTTCCCGAAACTACGTTTGCTTTTGCGGCTACTCGATAACTGTTTATTGCTCCTACTTTTTTTGCTGCGTAAATTGCTGACATAGTTGAAGTAATTCTTGTTTTTGTTGGTCAGTAGGAGAGGCTGTACCGCATTGAAACTGTGCGAAAAGGCTCAGCAGAAAAAGCAATAAAAGTATTGAAATTTTTACTTTTTTATTTGTGTAAGGGACTTGCTTAATTTTTCATCGTGACAGTAGCGATGCCTTTTTTACAGCAAAAGTTTTACCGAAGGAGCTTTTTGGACTATTTTTCTGTAAAAGTAATAAATTGAAGAGATGTAGCTGATATTGAATATGAAATTTTGAAAAAAACAGCGAAATTTTATTGAAAAGTAAAGTGCCAAACCTCGTGCCAAAAGTTTAAATTATTGTATAAAAAAGAGTTAGGGCATACGATTCGTCCTAACTCTTTTTCTTATTTTTAAAATAAAGTCTTATACTGCTCCTTAAAAACTTTAAATTCTTCTTCCAAAAACACTAAATTTGCTTGAAAATGCGTTAAATCGCCAGTTTTTGATGGTACTTCAATAATTTCAGTAATATCGTGAATGCGTGCAAGCCCGATTGTTCCCGAATTTCCTTTGAGGGTATGAAGCTCTCGCTGAATAGTTTTTACATCATCAGGATACGCATTTTTGGCGTTTTGAATTTGCTCTTCGGCTTCACGTTCGAAATCTTCAAAGACCGAAATCAGCATTTCTTCGCCCACCATTTCTTTTAATTGATTGACAATTTCCATGTCAAAAACTTGAAATGTGGGGTTTATTGGGCTGTTTGAATTGACTATTTTTGTGGGAGCTTCGGTTGGTTTAACCACCTCTATAACCTCAACTTTTGCTTTATTATTCGGCACAAGTTCGTTTACTTTCTGAATCAAAATTGCGGCACGAATTGGTTTCGGAACGTAATCGTCCATGCCTTCGCTCAGAAATCTTTCACGGTCGTGTTGCATTGAATAGGCAGTCATGGCCACCACTTTTGGCAATGAATTTCCGTATAACTCTCGCATCTTTTTTGTGGTTTCTATGCCATCCATTTCGGGCATTTGAATATCCATAAAAATTACGTCGAAGCCGTGACCTTCGCCAAAAATTTCAATGGCTTTTGCTCCGCTATCGGCCGTAATTACCTCACAGCCACCTTTCAATAGAATTTCGGATGCTACTTTTCGGTTTACTTGGTTATCATCAACCAACAAGATTTTTGGCGAATATCCTTTGAAAAAATCAGTTAACTTAACCTCGTTTTCGCTATTTTCGCTGATGCTTGGGCTGATTGTTGTTGAGCGAACTTCAATCGTAAACCAAAATGTGCTGCCTTTTCCGTGTGCCGAAACTACGCCCATATCGCCTTTCATTAATCGACAAAGTTCACGAGAAATCGCCAAGCCGAGTCCAGTTCCACCGAATGATTTTTTGGTCGAATTATCGACTTGTTGAAAAGCCCCAAATAATAACTTTTGGTCTTCTTCCGAAATTCCGATGCCTGAATCAGTAATTTCTCCTTTCAAAATATGGATTTTTCCATTAGATGAAACCCTTGATAATGAGATAGTTACGAGTCCATTTTCCGTAAATTTGAGTGCATTTGAAGTAAGATTCGAGAAAATTTGTAACAAACGAGTTTGGTCGGCAATCAAATAAGCAGGAACATCTTCGGCAATATGATAGCTGACTTTATTATTTTTTTCGATGGCTCGTTGGCGGAAAAGTGCCACCAATCGCTCCAAAATTTCTCTAATATCGAGTGGAGCATTGTGTAAATCCATTTTGCCCGCTTCGATTTTCGATAAATCAAGAATATCATTCAAAATTGTGAGCAAAGTCTCCGACGATTTTTTGATGGTCTGCACATAATCTTTTTGCTCAGGGTTGAGCGGCGTTTCGTACATCAAATCAATCATGCCAATTACGCCATTCATCGGCGTGCGAATTTCGTGGCTCATGTTTGCCAAGAAACGTTCTTTTACTTTGAGCGAGCGTTCGGCTTCGTCTTTGGCAATCAAAAGTTCTTCGGCAGTTTTTTTCAATTCCGAAATATCACGGGCCACGCCTTCTACCTCAACAGGAATTCCCTTTGAGTCTTTAATCATTCGGATATTGAGTAT
Organism: Emticicia sp.; assembly: GCA_046291385.1. GTDB lineage: Bacteria > Bacteroidota > Bacteroidia > Cytophagales > Spirosomataceae > Emticicia. The sequence goes on from JBKBSS010000104.1 coordinate 8,139, forward strand.
AAATTGGCGAAGTTCACCATTTTTACGCTTCACAATCACCTCAAAATTCGTAATACTTCCTGCTTTCAATAAGCCTTTGATGTTTTTTGAACTATCAACCGCATTTTCAAAAAATTTATCAACTTTATTTCCCATCACTTCTTCGAGTGTATAGCCTGTGTGGGTTAGCACCGAAGGTGAAATCATGGTGATATTTCCAGCCAAATCAGTTCTATAATAAATGTCAATAAACGATTCGATGGTATCTCTAAACTTCTGTTCGCTTTTTTGGAGGGTAATTGTTGAGTTTTTCTTGTCGGTAATATTCTGAGCAATGCCCGAAACTTCTTCTACTTGTCCACTTTTTGACGAAAGAATCGGGTTTAAGAAAAACTCGTACCAATCATCGCCACCATCAATATTGCCCCAGTGCATTTCAAAATATTGCGGTTTTCCTGTAAAAGCTTTGTTGTATTTTTCACGCAAAATTGGGCGGTCTTCGGGCGAAATTAATTTCCAACCGAGTTTTTCGATACTCATGTTGATTTCGGGAGAAGTACCTAAATTTCGCTGAATCAGGTTGACGTAGTTTTTGTTGAACGAACTCAATTGACGTTTCTGATTGGCTGTCCAGATTACGTGCGAACCGCTATCAAAAACCGCATTTAGGCGAGAAGTTTGGCGAAGTAAATCTTCTTCTTTTTGTTTACGAACGAGAGCAACGGCAACCTGCCCCGAAACGAACTCCAATAGCTCTAAATCTCTGATATTGAACTTGTTACGGTCGCTATAAGATTTTACACCGATTACGCCCGTAGTGCGGTCGCCGACGTGAAGCGGCACGCAAAGCATGACTTCGGGAAGCGATGAGCCGTAGAAATATATTTTATCAACTTCGACCAATTTTTTGATGTCTTCGTTCGATAAAAACAGTGGTTTATTCTGCACCATTGAGTATTCTACGATGCCATTTCCGAGTTTTCGACGGTGATAATTTTCTTCGGTTTCGGAATATTCATCAATAAAATACGGAAAATGGATTGTTCCTTCTTCGGGTTCAAAAAGAGCCACGAAAAAGTTATTGGCTTGCATGTTTTTCTGCAATTCGGCATGAACTTGCGTCAGAAACTCTTGCAGATTGGGCGTGTTGAGGTTGAGTTGAGCAATGGTATAATAAAGTTGTTGGGCCTTTTCGGCACGTCGTCTTTGCGTAATATCCCGAAACAAACAACGAAAAGCAGTCGGTTTTCCGTTCTCGAATCTACAACTAATATCGCCCGAAAGATAAACTCTTTTTCCTTCTTTATTTCGTACAACTGTCTGAAAATCAACTACTTGCTCGTCTCCATCTTTGATTCTTTGGAGGGTTTCGAGGGTTTCATCGGCAAATTGTGGGTGAAGCAGTTCTTTCAATGAAAGTTGTGAAAGCTCGGCATCAGAATATCCAAAAGCATCACGAAAAGCAGTATTAACAAACAGAAAACGTCCACTCAACGACAGCAACATGATGATTTCGGAAGTATTATCCACCAAATCTTGTAGCTGGTCGATGCTTTGTTGGTGTTCGGTCTGTGAAAGTTGAACTTTTAGTTTTTCGATTTCGAACAAAAGTTCTTCGTTGGATTTTTCTGTGTGCATACTGCAAAACAATATGATGAATGATGCGGCAAATATAAGAAGATTTTAAATAGATTTGACAACTTGCGAAATGTCAAACCGTTCGCAAGTTGTCAAATCTTACATTCATTACCCCTCCAACTCCAATTTCTTGCCTTTCGCTGCTCCTTTATTTTGCTTGATTCGGTAGTTGAGCGTTAGATTAAATTGTCTTCTTCTGAATTGAGAATTGCCTTCGGTGCGGAAATTTGTTCCTTCGGTAATGCTTCTGAATTTACGGGTATTGAAGACATCTAAAACACTAAAATTAAGCGTTCCGTTACCTTTCAGAATATCTTTGCTGGCCGATAAATCGAAATAATAAATCGGTAGG
>JBKBSS010000105.1:0-9869 GCA_046291385.1 Emticicia sp.
GGAAAAGCCTCTGCTGGAAAAAGTCTATCCCAAGCTCCTTTAGTTGGAAATGGCCCAGGAGCAATGGCATTGAAACGAATACCATATTTTGCCCATTCTACGGCCAAACTACGAGTCATTGTCAAAACCCCAGATTTTGCCATTGCCGATGGCACAACAAAACCCGAACCCGTTGAGGCATAAGTAGTTACGATACTCAACACAGTTGCGGCTTGCTTTTGTTCAATCCAATGTTTACCCAAAGCGAGCGTCGTGTAGTAAGTTCCTTTCAGCACAATATCAACAATCGTATCAATGGCACGGTGCGAAAGGCGTTCGGTCGGAGAAATAAAATTTCCAGCAGCATTATTGAGCAGTCCGTTGATTTGTCCAAATTCGGCCAAAGTTTTATCTTTCATCGCCTCAATTGCACCGTAATCACGCACATCGCAGGCAATCGGTAAAATTCTCCCAGCGGGATGCCGCCCACCAGTTGCCTGTCCGAGTTCGTGGGCAGTTTCTTCCAAAACGGCCAATTTTCTGCTTGCAATGACAACATTTGCACCAAGTTCAAGAAAATATTTCGACATTGATTTCCCAAGTCCAGTTCCTCCGCCAGTTACAATAAAAGTTTTTCCGTCTAAAGCTCCATCTCTGAGCATTGGTTCATTATACGCCATTATTATTTGATTTTTGTTGTTGAATAATGTGTAAATCTAAAACAAAAAAGCCACAAATGATTGTATCATCTGTGGCTTTTTTGGGAATAAATATGACTAAAATAATCTTTCAGAATTATTTTGCAGCTACAATTTTTACATCAACTTGGAAATTGTCATAAATCATTTTATCACCGATTGATTCGAAAAATGATTTTGAACCAAATTTACTACCAAATTTAGTACGGTCAACTTCAAATTTTGCAGTTGCAGTAGTTGCACCTTTCGCATCAATCGAAACAACTGCTGGAAAAGTGATTGGCTGCGTAACACCATTGATTGTCAAATCGGCAGTTACATCATAATTTGTACCTGATTTCAAAGTAGCTTTTTTGATTTTCAATTTTGCAGTTGGATAATTTGTTGCATCGAAGAAATCTGGAGACGATAAGTGTCCAACTAACTTTGCATTATACCCAGCATCCGTCAAATCTAAACATTTGATTGATTTCATGTCAATCGTAAACTCGCCACCTTGCAATTTTCCACCATTTACTACCAAACTACCACCTTGAATACCGATTGTTCCGTTGTGTTCGCCTGTTACTTTTTTACCAAACCAACTAAACGTACTTGCCTTTGCATCTACTTTCAAAGCAACTGGAGCTACTTTTTTCCCACCATCAGCCATAGCTGAAACACTCACTAATGCAGCAAAAGCTACAAACATTAAACTTTTAACAATTTTCATTTTGAACTAAATTTTGGATTAAAAAAAATATAATAAATAATAAAGTAAAACATAACTATTTGCCACTACCTCGCATTTTGTCCAATAATTTGCTCAATGCTTCGGCCTCTTCTTCGCTTAAATTTTGCATTTGGTTTTCCCATTCAGCTTGAAGTTTATCTATCTGATTTAGCATTTCCGCCCCTGTTTCCGTTATTCTAATATCGCACGCACGACGGTCGGTGGCGTTATCGCATCTTGAAACATAGCCTTTCAACAATAATTTATCAACCAAACGAGACGCATTCGACATTTTATCAAGCATTCGCTCAATGATTCCGTTTACCGTAATCGGATTCGGGAACTGTCCACGTAAAATTCTGAGAACATTATATTGTTGAGCAGACAAATCAAATGGTTTTAAAATACCCTGCTGCTCAGAGTTCATCCAATTGGATGTGTACATAATATTTACAACCACTTTCTGGTACGGACTCTTAAATGGTTTTTGTTGCTTAATATCTCTTTCGATTGACATAATTATATTTTTTATTTAGTCCAATGCAAACATAATACATTGACATTATATGTCTATACATATAATACAAAAACTAATTATTTTTAGTTCAATAATTACTAATGAATATTTAACTATCTCTTAAAAAAATGATAAAAAAGATACGTTACAATAATAAAGCCACTGATAATGAGGCATTTAGATAAATAAAATATTTCAAAGAATTATAAAAATATTTTATCGAAAGCAAAATTATTTACGAAAAAGCCCCACAAATTGAGAGAAATTTACCTCAGAGGAATAATTGAAGGAGCAGAAATATCAAAATCTCGTAATTTTAGCGGTTGAGAAGCATCAAAAGCAAGCCTAAATTTATCAGATATATCTGGAATATTAGGATAAAATCCTAAACGCACTTGAAAGGTATTTATCGCCAGATTTTCATTTCTTAGACGAAAACCAATACCGTAGCCTTGATATATTTTACTGTCTGTCAACGATTTATCTTTCAAACTCACCAAACCTAAATTAGCGAAAGCGAAGTGAGCAACTCTAAAACCAAAGATACTTTTATAAGAAAACAAAACAGCTTCATAACCAAGCGTCAATCTTTTATCGCCTCGAAGTCCTTCACTATTTACGCCTAAAATGCCTTCACGCCCGCTGATATTGAGGTAATCAAGGGCATCACGATTGATGCCATAAGTAAAGCCCAAGTTAATAAATTGACGAGTTTGTGACCTTCCAACTTTCATGAGCGGACTAAAATAAAAGCTTTGAATACCAACCACGCCTTGTTGTGCTTGCTTTTGTTTCAAATACGTTCCTACATTTGCCAAAACATACAAATAACCTTTATCGGCTGGCAGATATTTTCCTTTGGCAAACTGTAAACTTGCATATCCACGATTCCCAAATTCGGTATTTTCAGTTCCGAGCGTAAAGGCAAACAAATTTCCAACTGGAACGTCTTCGGTTCGTCCGAAACCATAAATCAAAAAATCACGTTTGTAATTTCGATTGGAGTAGCCAATACTCGCCAGCCAATTTGTGCGATTCCAATAAATTCTATTGGTATCGACACTTACTTCTGGGCGTGTGCGGTGTTCAAAACTGCTTCTTCTGAGTGCTACAACCAGTTGTTTACTACGTTGCGTTGGGTCAAGTCTGAAAGCTCGACCATACCAAATATCCGAATAAAAATAACTTACTTTATATGTCAACGCACTATCTATATTATTGATTATCAGTTTTTTATATTCACGCACACGGGTGTAGCCCAATTCGGCAGAACCCGCATTTCGAGTTTCTACGGTCAAAAAAGGACGATAAATTTGCAATGAATATTGAGCTAAATCTCGCTCATTGATGAGTTTTAATTGTCCCGAAACAAAACTACTTCCGATATACGGCACCGTATAAATACTTCGCCAACCAAATTTTTGATAAGGGTCATCGGCTCGCCAAGTAACTTTATTCAGCAATGAATGTCCACGCCCTTGAAAGTTTTTATCTTCCACACCGAAACCAAAATTACTAAAACCATCGCCCGAAACATCAAAATTTATCGACCAAACATCTTGCGTTATCACCAGCACATCAACTATCCAATTCACATCTGGGCGTTCGATGATGTAAATGCGGGCATCATGAATAACTGGGTTGGCTCTAAGGATGCGTTCGTTGTCTTTTAAAGTCTGAGGGTTAAGTTTATCACCTTCTTTGAAAAGCAAAAATGATTGTCGGATTACTTTTTCACGGGTATTGTAATGGAAACTTTTACTGGCAAAATGCTCAATTTTCGAGCCTTTTCGAGTAGTATCATTGACACTCGGCCCAAAGATTTCGAGTTTTTTGATGATAATTTTCCCAATTACTTTGCCATCATATTTCTCAAACGGATTTACCTCAATTTCTTTTATTTCCTTGTTTTGTTTTGAATTATAGACATCTCGAAACATCGCTCCGTAGATACTTTTGCCCACTTTACTCTTATTCATTTTTTGCTTTAGCTTCGCATACATGATGCTATCTTCCGCCGACTTTCCGCTGTCAAGGCTATCGGAAAGGCTTTTTTGAGCAAAAGCGACATTGATGAACAAAACAAATATGATGAACAAGTACTTCATGTTTCAATTTAACAATTTTTCAGTGATTTCGACCTAAATTTAGAATTAACAAAGATAATTGGCTAAAAATAACGAATTTCGCTCCCAATTAACATAAAATCAAGCAATGAAATTATCAAAACCATTAGTTTTAGCTTCAAATTCTCCACGCCGAAAAGAAATCATGCACAATGCTGGCTATGAATTTAGGGTAAAAGTGATTCCGACGGATGAAAGTTTTTCGGCTGATATGCCCGTAGAAGAAGTTCCTGTTTTCTTGGCACGCACCAAAGCCGAATGTTTCCGAGAAAATCTTCAAAATGAAATCATTCTTTGTGCCGATACAGTTGTGATTATCGACCAAGAAAATCGGATAAGTCAAATTTTAAATAAACCCGCTGACCACGAAGAAGCAAAAGAAATGCTCAGAATGTTGAGTGGACGGGTGCATCGAGTAATTACGGGCGTATGCGTGATGACCGCCGAAGAAACCATTGGTTTTGCTGATACTTCGTATGTGCATTTTAAGGCATTATCCGATTGGGAAATTGATTATTATATTGAGCGTTGTAAACCTTTCGATAAAGCGGGTGCTTATGGTGTGCAAGATTTTATTGGCATGATAGGAATCCCAAAAATCGAAGGTTCGTTTTATACCGTTATGGGCTTACCAATTCATCAAGTTTATGAAGCTCTGGAAAAGTATGTTCTCAGAAATTAGTTGTATTTTTACGAAATACTTTAACCTTACAAAAAAAATGAAACGCATCTTACTACAATGCACACTGCTGCTATTTATACTCCAACAATCTTTTAGTCAAGCAGTTACGACCGATTCTTTCTTTCCGAGTGGTGATAAAGAAATTACGATAACTTTCGATTTGAGACAATCAAAAGATGTTCGTGTGGCAGGATTATTGGGCAAAACCTCCGATGTCTTTTTGTGGTCGGGTGCAGGAACTGCCGATAATGCCTTTGAGTTTCAGCCAACTGGACAAACCAATTTCAGCGTTCCTTTTGAGATGGGCCGCATGACTTCGCTGGGCAACGACCGCTGGAGCATTAAGCTGAAACCCCGTGATTATTACAAAGTTCCTGCTGGACGAGTAATCAAAAAACTCGGTTTATTGCTCAAAAGTGGCGATGGAAAATCTCAGACTGAAGATTTTACTTTGAATTTGTATGATGATAAAATTGCTTACAGAATCATAGAACCCGACCTAAATAAGGTTTTTGAAAATAATGAAACAATCAATGTAAAAATAAAAACTTCAAAAATTGTTGATGTGATTTTATTAAATGGGCAAGAGTTTTTAAAGACCGATTCTGCGTCCATTATCTCACCCGCTGGTTCTCCTTTTGTTACACTTACAATCATTAGTGGAAGTGAAATAATAAAAGAACTTATCAATTTTACTATCAAACCCAAAAATATCATATTGAACTTACCCCCAAATATAAAAGACGGCATTAATTATATCAATGATAATACCGTTACGCTATCATTTTTTGCACCCAAAAAAAGCTTTATTTACCTCATCGGAGATTTCAATGATTGGCAAATCGACCCAAAATATTTGATGAATCAAACGCCCGATGGCGAACGTTATTGGCTGACTATCAATAATTTAGAAAAAGGAAAAGAATATGCTTTTCAATATTTGATTGATGGAAAAACGGCAGTGGGCGACCCGTTTTGTGAGAAAATCCTCGACCCAAAATTTGACTCCGAAATCTTGGCAAGCACTTATCCGAACTTAAAACTTTATCCATCAAAAAATACTTACGGCGGAACGGTTTCCGTGCTTCAAACGGCTCAAACTCCTTATGATTGGAAAGCCAAAGATTTTAAACGCCCTGCTAAAGAGAAATTGGTCATTTATGAACTTTTGGTGCGTGATTTTATTAATTCTCGAAAATACCGAGAAGTGGCCGATTCTATCGCCTATTTCAAGCGTTTGGGCATCAATGCCATTGAATTAATGCCTGTTAATGAATTTACGGCCAATAATTCATGGGGCTATAATCCGACTTATTATACCGCTCCCGACAAAGCCTACGGCACAAAAGACGATTTGAAGTATTTGATTGATAAATGCCACGAAAACGGCATTTCCGTGATTTTGGATGCAGTTTTCAACCATGCCGATTACGAATTTCCATATACAAAAGCCTATTGGGCTGGTTCGCAACCTGCAGCCGATAGTCCATTTCAAAATCCGACTGCTCCGCACCTTTATTCGGTTTTCTTTGATTTTAACCATGAAAGTACAGCCACTCAAAACTATTTCGACAAAGTTTTAGAATTTTGGCTGAAAGAATACAAAATTGATGGGTATCGCTTCGATTTATCGAAGGGTTTCACGCAACGAAAATCATCGAACGATTCACAAATGTCGTCGTATGATGAAACAAGAATCAAGGCATTGAAGCACTTTTATGATAAAGTCAGAGCTTTTGATAAAGATTGTTACTTGATTTTGGAACATTTTGCCGATAATCTCGAAGAAACTGAACTCGCCAATCATGGTTTTATGCTTTGGGGAAATCAGAACGGAGCCGCTCGAAACAACATAAAAGGCACAAATAATAGCTTTTCGGGACTAAATTATAAATTTAAAGGTTGGAACGAACCCAATTTGGTTGGCTACATAGAAAGCCATGACGAAGAACGCATTGTGTTTGATGCCTTGAATAATAGCCGAAACGAAGTAAAAAACTTAACCACGATTCTGGAACGCTCGAAAGCAGTAGCCGCTCTATTTTTTGCTTATCCTGGCCCAAAAATGCTTTGGCAATTTGGCGAGTTTGGCTACGATGTAAACATTGATTTTAATGGAAGAACGGGCATAAAACCACAGAAATGGGAATATCTGAAAGACGAAAATCGACTGAAATTATTTAAAGTTTATGCCGAACTAATTAAACTTAAAACTACCCAAGCGGCATTTAGCTCGAAAAATTTTAATGAATCAAGCAATAATGTTGTGAAACAAGTGGCACTCAATCACAGTTCGATGAATGTTAGAATAATCGCTAATCTTGGAATCAGTAGCGAAACCGCCAACATCAACTTTGAATCGACTGGCAAATGGTATGATTATTTTACTGGACAAGAAATCAATGTAAACGAAGCCACGCCTCGTATTAATTTGGCGGCTGGCGAATTTCATATTTTTACGAATATCAAATTGCCAACTCCCGAAGCTAATTTAGTGCCGTGGCAAGGAAATTTTACGATAACCGCCAATGAAATTTCACCGAATAATTCAAAGTTTCAAATTTATCCAAATCCAACAAGCGATAAGATAACTTTGAAACTCAACGGTGAAAAAACAAAGATTTCGATAGAAGATATTTGGGGCAAAACATTGTTTCAGACCGAAACAAAAGAAACCGAACCAAGCATTGATTTATCAAGTTATTCGTCAGGAATGTATTTTATACGAACCATTCAAAAAGGCAAAACCAGAACAAGTAAAGTAATCAAAAATTAGTATTTCGGCGTAGGGACGTATTGCATACGTCCGTTGCTGAGAACAAAAAATAAGCAAAATGACCAAAGACGAATTAGTGATTTTCTATAACGAACCCGACGAAAAAGTGTACGTAAAAGTACCCGCTGGGCTGGAAACTCATTACCAATTATCAAACCTATCAGGTAAAATTCTGCAAGAAGCTATCCACGAAAAAGCCTTGCACGATTTCGATTTATCGGGTCTTCCCGAAGGAATTTATTTTGTAATTGTCAATCAAGATGATGTAATTCGGTCGAAGAAGATTATTAGGAATCTGGATTAATTTCGGTAGAAAAACTTATATTTGTTTCAAAATATTACGATTATGACAGCAATAAGCGAACTTGAAAACCCAATTTCTACTGAATTGCCAAAAACGCTTACTGAATTTTTGGAGTGGGAACAACCCTACGACAAATTCAAGTATGAATGGAATGATGGCGAAATAATACAGTTTAATGGAATGGACAAGAAACAAGTTTATATTTATATTCTAATAAATAAACTTTTTAATAAAAAAGGCTACGGAGAAACTGGCACTTTGGTTTGTGAATATAACACCACGCTATCAGGAATTCAAATGAGAAGACCTGATATCGCTTATTTGTCTGACGAAGAAGGCAAAAGAGCAAATGATGGCGAAGAAATAATTCCAGCATTTGTGATTGAAATTATTTCAACGAATGATAATTTGAACAAAGTAGAAGAAAAACTTACGGAATATTTCAAAGCAGGAGTAAAAGTAGTTTGGAAAATATTGCCTGAACACAAAATAGTTTATGTTTATACCTCTCGCAAGCAAGTTCAGATTTGTCTGGATGATGATATTTGCTCAGCAGCACCAGTTTTGCCTGAATTTGAGGTGAAAGTTAGTGAGATTTTTGGGTGATTTTCAAAAATTCTTCAACAAAAAAGTCCCTGTTAGAAAAATTTCTAACAGGGACTTTTCATAAGATAAATATCAACATCATCAACGATTCATCGTCAACAAAAACTCTTCGTTATTGCGAGTTCCCTTCATTTTATCGAGCAAAAACTCCATTGTTTCCATTGGGTTCATATCGGCCATGAACTTACGTAATAACCATACTTTTTGTAGCGAATCTTTGTCCATCAATAAATCTTCTCGGCGTGTACCCGATGCCAAAATATCAATCGCAGGATATACACGTTTATTCGATAATTTACGGTCGAGTTGGAGTTCCATATTACCAGTACCCTTAAATTCTTCAAAGATAACTTCATCCATTTTCGAGCCTGTATCAATCAAAGCCGTTGCAATAATCGTCAACGAGCCGCCGTGTTCTACATTACGAGCCGCACCGAAGAAACGTTTTGGCTTGTGAAGTGCATTGGCATCAACACCACCCGACAGGATTTTTCCAGACGAAGGAATCACGGTATTGTAGGCACGAGCCAAACGAGTAATTGAGTCGAGCAAGATAACTACATCGTGGCCGCACTCTACTAAACGTTTTGCTTTTTCCAAAACCACACCCGAAACCTTTACGTGGCGGTCGGCGGTTTCATCAAAAGTTGAAGCAATAACCTCCGCACGCACACTGCGTTGCATATCAGTTACCTCCTCTGGGCGTTCGTCAATCAACAAAATAATCAAATATATTTCTGGGTGATTGCGGGTAATTGCATTGGCGATTTCTTTCAACAAAACCGTTTTACCAGTTTTGGGTTGTGCCACAATCATTCCACGCTGACCTTTACCGATTGGGGCAAATAAATCAAGCACACGAGTAGCATAAATATCTGGGCGACTGCTTAATTTGATTTGTTCTTCGGGAAAAAGTGGCGTAAGGTATTCAAACGGAATACGGTCACGGATTTCTTCGGTCGTTTTTCCATTGACCGAAAGTACACGAAGTAAAGCAAAATATTTTTCTCCTTCTTTCGGTGGGCGAATCGCACCTTTTACGGTATCACCAGTTTTCAAACCAAACAATTTGATTTGCGATGGTGAAACGTAAATATCATCGGGACTTGCCAAATAATTATAATCAGCCGAACGCAAGAAACCGTATCCGCCTTCTTGCATAATCTCCAAAACACCTTCGTTTTCAATAATTCCATCAAATTCTTTGATGAGGTTATTAAATTGTTTTTTGATGTCTTTTGTGTAAGTATCAACGTAGCGTTTATCTTCTTTTGGCTCTGGAATTTCTGGAATAATCTCGTCAGTCAATCTCGCAAACTCGCTCATTTCGGCATCAATTGCCGCCAAATCAAAGTCTGGTTGTTCTTCCAAATTCAAGATTGGTTCTTCGTCAGTTGCTTGCATATCAGAGAAAGTTTCTGATTGAGCAGGCACTGGCATTTGTTTTTCAAATGCCTTTTTATTGTCAG
>JBKBSS010000106.1:0-9726 GCA_046291385.1 Emticicia sp.
GTAATTTTACAAAAAATTAAACTAATAAAAAAAACTCCCCTTCAGGAGTTGGGGGTGTTTGGAAGTTTTATATGTCTAATAAAATAGCAATAGTTACACCACTTTTTAATGATTGGGATTGTCTTTACAAACTCGTCGAAGATATTCGTAAAGTGCTTTCGCCAACGCAATTTGCTGATTATCGAATTGTTGTTGTAAATGACTGTTCGAGTTTAGAGGTTGATGCTACAAAACTGGCTGGACACCCCGTTGAGATTATTCATCTCAACAAAAATCTCGGTCATCAAAAATCTATTGCTATCGGAGTATCTTATTTGAACAAAAATTCGGAGCAGGATTTGGTCGTGGTCATGGATGTTGATGGTGAAGATAAACCCGAACATTTGCCGATTTTATTGGAAGAAGCCATTCAAGGAAAATCAAACGAAATTGTTTTTGCTCGTCGAACGAAGCGAAAAGAGAGTTTTTTCTTCAAGATTTTTTACAAAATTTACAAATACATTTTTGTTTTCTTGACTGGGAAAGTCATCAACTTTGGCAATTATTCAGTAATTCCAAAAAGTTTACTCGACAAAGTTGCCCATATTTCTGATATTTGGAATCACTACCCAGGCGGTGTTATTCGTTCACGATTGCTCTATAAATCGGTTGGTTTGGAGCGTGGGGAAAGATACATGGGTAAATCAAAAATGAATTATACTTCGTTGGTTATTCATGGTTTAAGTGCCGTAGCCGTTTATGTAGATACCGTTTCGGTTCGACTGCTGATTGCAGTTTCACTGTTTATTCTAACCGCAATTTTAGGTATTTCATTGGTCTTTATTTTAGATTATCATATTCCGATTTGGGGCTTACTTCTATTTTTTGGAATTTTAAGCCAAGCATTTCTAAGCACTTTAATATTAGTTTTCACGGTTCTTTCTTACCGTGTGAACTTCAATTTTCTTCCTGCGGTGCATTTTCAGGATTATATCCAAACCGTTGAAAAAATATAAATTCAGTTTCGATTGTAGAACATGAATAAAAAACTCATCACATACTTTTTGATACTTCTGCCAATTATTGGCTTTTACGTATTTGTTTTTCACAATGCCTTCAACATTGGTTGGAACGACGATTGGCACGGAATCGAAGGCTTTTTGGCGAGTTGGATGCAGCAAGAAACGTTCTCCGAAAAAATCGCTTTGTTGTTTTCGCAAATGTGCGAACACCGAATTTTGTACGTTCGACTCAGTACGCTGCTTTGCTATCATCTTTTTGGTGAGGTCAATTACAAGGTTTTGATGCTCATGGGAGTTTCGTATCTGCTGATTCTGCCTTTTGTTTTTTACCGAGTTTTACGAGAAATCAATCTAAAGTTGGCTTATCTTATTCCGATTATTTTTATTGTTTTCAATACGCAGCCCATCGAAAATATCTTTTGGGCAATAACTTCGCTTCAACCAAACACCGTAATTATTTTTGGACTTTGGGGATTTTCTCTTTTGCTGTTTTACAAGCAAAAATGGGCTTTTTACTTAGCAAATGTCTTGTTTTTCGTGGCAATGTTTACCAACGGCAACGGAATGTTTTCATTCGTTGCGGCCATTCCTTTGGTTTTATATGCCCGAACTCGTAGTGAGAAAATTCAGTTTCTCACTTTTACTGCGTTTTCGTTCTTACTCTATTTCTTTGACTTCAAAAAACCAGGTATTCGCCCTGATATAATGATAAACTTTACGCAATATCCACACATTATCGTAGGAGATATTTTTGCATTCTTTGGCTCACCGATTGACAGTACAGTTCAGTTTTATAGCACAAATTTGAAATATACGGTCGCTATTGCAGCAGGAGTTTTGATGCTCGGTTGGGTTTTGTATTTGTTTTTTAGCTTTGTTTATTTTTGGTATTTGACTAATTATAAAGGGCTTACAAAAGAAAAAACGAGTGCTTTGTACCAAACTATTTTAAAATATCCGAAGTTCAATCTTTACTTATTGGCCGCTTTCATATTTGTTGGTTTGAGTGGAGCAGCTTTTGCGGCTTCTCGTGCCAGCCAAGGACTCGAACAAGCTTTTGCAAGTCGATACAAAACAGTTTCGTTGATTTTGTTTGTAGTAGTTTATCTAAGTTTTTACAATATTGTTCAAGTTAAAAACTGGAAAAAGTATTTACAGATTTCGATAATAGTGATGGTGCTATTTAGTGCGTTTTCATATTACGAAAGCTGGGACGATGTGGAAAACCGCCGAAAATTCTTCGGAACAACGATTTTGAACTGGAAAAACAACGGTCGTTATTATTATTATGCCTTCGATAATTCAAGAAATCCCGACGACCACGCTCCTATCAACACTTATCAACGATTACCGATTCCGCCGTATAACTATGCGGGTTATGTGCCTGGAATTATGAAGTACGTTAACGACATTTTGTGGATAAGTCGTGTACATTTCAAAAACTACACACCCCCTGCGGAAATTGATGATTTGAATCAAGCATTATTCAAAAATCAAATTGCGGCCAATGCAGGCGAGCAAGTAAGCATAACCGAAGGCTCAAATACTTTCAAGATTGAAATAAACAACGCTTTTCTGCCAGCCAACAAACGATATGATGGTTATTATGCGGTTTTTAGTAATAATACTAATCGTTTGGCTTTTCATCTCGAAACAATGGCTAATAAATTCACGACGTTTCTTATTACGCAACGATATTATAATAATCGCATAAACATGATTGTAGCAAAGCCCGACTTACCGATTGGAAGTTTCAATATGCAAATCGGAAAACTCGAAAATGGTCAGTTTAAAATCTTAAAGGAGCAGGTTATAGAAATAAAGTAAGTCGATAGTATAAAATAAATTATAAAAAAAATTGTCCCTCTTTAGGGGCGAGATGCGTAATCTTAGGGGTTTATGGAAAAACTAACAATAATCGGTGGCGGAATGACTGGCCTCGCAGCGGCCTATATCGCAGCCAAACAAGGCGTAAAAGTATCAGTAATTGAAGGAAGCGATAAATTTGGCGGACTTTTGAATACCTTTGAAATAGGTGGAAACCAGCTCGAACACTATTACCATCACTTTTTTACGCAAGATGCCGAACTTCGTTGGTTGCTCGAAGATTTGAAAATAGCTGATAAAGCATTCTACAAAAAAACCACAATGGGGGTTTTCCGTAATGGAAAAATCTACGATTTCAATTCGCCAATTGATTTATTGAAATTTAAGCCAGTTGGTTTAATTGGCAAAGTTCGTTTTGGTTTAACAAGCCTTTTCTTAGGAAAAATGGCAAAATGGCGAGAAAATGAAGAAATTTCAACCCTTGATTGGTTTTATCGTTGGGCTGGCCGTGATATTACTGATGCACTTTGGAAACCAATGCTCAATATCAAATTTGGGCCGTATGCCAATAAAGTTCCGTTGGCTTGGATGATTGGCCGAATGGCACAACGCTTAAACTCACGCAAAGGCGGCGACGAACGCCTCGGCTATATTAATGGTAGTTGGAAAACTTTGATGGAAACACTGATTTCTCGTTTAGAACAAATGGGCGTAGAATTAATCAAGAACGAGCCAATCGAAGAGTTTAAAATTACAAACGGCAAAGTAGAAGGCATCATTACAAAAAACATGACGATTGATGGTGGAAAATTTCTTTTGACAATTCCATCACTTTATTTCGATAAAATCAAAAACTGTCCACTTGATGCCAATGGCGTTGAATATTTCGGAGCGGTTTGTACGATTTTGGAATTGAAAAAATCTTTCAGCCATATTTATTGGATGAATGTTGCTGACGAAGGTTATCCTTTTGGTGGGGTTATCGAACACACTAACTTTATTCCGAAGGAAGAATACAATGGCTCGCACATCGTTTATCTTTCTCGTTATTTTGCTATGAGCGAACCTTTGGCAACCATGACCGAAGACGAAATCAAAGCAGTAATGATTCCACCTTTAAAGAAAATCAACCCTGAGTTTTCGGAAGATTGGATAAAAAATGTTTTTGTTTTCAAGACTAATACCGCCGCAACAGTCTGCGATTTGAATTTCTCGGAAAAAGTAACGAATTGCAAAACTGCTACCGAAAATCTCTATTTGGCAAATATGGTGCATATTTATCCCGACGAACGCAGCACCAATAATTCAATTAGAGTTGCGGCTGAGGCTTGCAAAACAATGGGAATTAATGCAGACTCAGTACCTTATGGAGCTTCTCTTTCGGGGCAAATTGGGTTTTGATAATTTTTTGAAAAATAGTTGAATAATTTTTCAATCATAAAACTTTTCATATAACATTGGCGTTTAACTATCATACGCATTTAAAAGACGTAAAAGTCTTGTCTGTCCTAACAGGCGAGACTTTTTTGTTTTCTTACCATCTTCTTCCTTTTTTTGCTTCAAAAAATATATCTTTGTAACTTAAAGTTTTTACTCATCAAAAATGACGAATAGTTGATTTTAAGCAACTAACGAACTTCGTCCTACTTTACAGACCAATGATTTCGATTGTTATCCCGATTTATAACGAAGAAGAAAACCTCCAAAATCTTTATACTCGTCTCACAAATGCCGCTCCATCTTGGAAAGAAGATTACGAAATTGTGTTGATTGATGATGGCTCACGTGATAGTTCGCTGACGATGATGCGAGTAATGGCAGAGAAAGACACGCACGTACGGGTTATTAAACTTTCGAGAAATTTTGGTCATCAACCAGCCATTTCGGCAGGAATTCAAGAAGCCAAAGGTGATGCAATAATTATTATGGATGGCGATTTGCAAGACCCACCCGAAGAATTATATCGTTTTCTGGATAAATGGCGTGAAGGCTACGATGTTGTGTATGCCGTAAGAACTAAGCGTAAAGAAGGTTTTTTCAAGAAATTAGCCTATTCGAGTTTTTATAGACTCATGGCTGCCATTTCGGATATTGAGATTCCACTTGATTCGGGCGATTTCTGTGTCATGGATAGGAAAGTTGTAAATGTATTGGTGCATGATATGCCCGAGCAAATTCGCTTCATACGTGGTATGCGTGCGTATGCGGGTTTCAAGCAAGTTGGTGTAACTTATGAGCGTGCCGAACGTGCTGCTGGCGAAGTAAAATATACTTTCAAGAAATTAGTGCAACTGGCTCTTGATGGACTTTTCGGTTTTTCGAGTTTTCCGCTTAGACTTTCTACTTATTTGGGTATTTCGATTGCCATTCCGTCGCTTATTATTGGGGTTTTCTTTTTAGTTCACCGCCTTTTTGGTTTCAAAGTATTTGGACATACGCCCGAAGAAACGCCAGGTTTGGCATCGTTGGCGGTTGGAATGTTTTTCTTAGGAGGCGTAATGCTCACAATGCTCGGAATTATTGGCGAATACATCAGTCGAATTTATATCGAAGTAAAAAAACGTCCGTTTTTTGTAATTGACGAGATTATTGAGAAGAAAAAATAGTTTTTTTCACTGGTTTCGACTTCGCTCAACCACCGAAAAAAAACTATTAAAGTGATGTTTTTCTGTATTTAAACTTGAAAAACAAAATCACTAACGAAAGAATCAACGTAAAAGCATTTGCTGCAATTACAGGGAAAGCGTTTGCTTTGATTCCATAAACTAACCACATAATTACGCCTAAAGTAAAAATCAAAAACATAGCCAATGAAACATCTTTGGCAGATTTGGTTTTATAGATTTGTAATACTTGAGGCACGAAGGCAATCGTTGTCAGAATACCTGCTAAATAACCGAGTATTTCCATTATATTAAAAATTTAGTTCTACAAAAATAACGGAAAAATTATACCAATCGGTTCAAAAACGCCAATAATCACAGGTAAAACTTTAAAAAGTACAATATCTATAAATAATAAAGCCCCATAATCTCGAAAGTTATGGGGCTTTGCTATAAATTACTTGATGACTTATTTTTCCATAAAAGCCAGTACATCTTCCGAAATACCTGTATTTACAAAACCACCATCGTGGAAAAGGTTTTGCATCGTAACCATGCGAGTAAGGTCAGAAAAGAGCGTAATACAATAATCAGCACAAGAATCGGCTGATGCATTGCCCAATGGAGCTATTTTATCGGCAAAATCAAAAAATTTGTCAAAACCACCAATTCCAGTACCTGCCGAAGTTTCAGTTGGTGACTGTGAAATTGTATTTACACGCACTTTTTTTAGTTTACCATAACGGTAACCATAACTACGGGCAATCGACTCAAGCATGGCTTTCGCTTCGGCCATATCGGTATAAAATGGAAATGTGCGTTGAGCCGCCATGTAGCTAAGTGCCACAACCGAACCCCACTCATTGATAGCATCAAGTTTTTCGGCAGTTTGTAGAAATTTGTGGAACGAAAGAGCCGAAATATCAATACTTTTCAGAAACCAATCATAATTCAAATCTCCGTAGGCTTTTCCTTTACGAATATTGGGCGACATACCGATTGAGTGCAACACAAAATCAACTTTTCCACCAAAATGCTCCATTGATTTGGTATAGAGATTTTCAATATCTTCAACCGAAGTAGCATCGGCTGGAATAATTGGGGCTTCACAAATCTCGGCCAATTTATTGATTTCGCCCATACGCATTGCAATTGGGGCATTTGTCAAAACTATTTTTGCTCCCTCTTCGTGTGCTTTCAAAGCAACTTTCCAAGCGATTGATTTTTCGTTTAATGCACCAGAAACGATGCCTGTTTTACCTTTAAGGAGTCCGTATGCCATTGAATTTTCGATTTACGAATAATCTGTATATTTTTTATATACCAAACATTTGTATTTGTACCCCCCAAAGGTACATGTTTTCTAAAAAAATAAAAACCGCCTCTCAAATCAGAAAGACGGTTTATTGGTTTTTAGTTGTTGATTCTAAGCCTTTTTTAAAAAATTACCCTATCCTTTAAAAAATGTATTTGTTTTCCTCAATCATAGCTTCGGCCACACGGCGGCGAGCGTTTTTGAGGTTCATTGGTTCAATTTTAGTGAAACGTTTCAAACCCATAAGCATTACTCTCAATTCATCACCCTCGGCAAATGACGTGATGGCTTCACGGCCTGCGTTATTTACTTTCGCTACTGCTTCATGTAAATAAATCATTGCCATATCTTTTTGAAGTTCAACCGCCGCTTCGCCTTTGATACCGATTAGTTTTTCAACTCTCAACAAAGCTGACTCCGCAACATAAATTTCGATGGCCATATCTGCTACATTCATCAAAATTTCTTGTTCGCTCGAAAGCGACATCATAAATTTTTGAACTGCCGCACCCGAAACCATCAAAGCTGCTTTTTTCAAGTTTTTTAATACTTTTTTCTCAGCCGCAAAAAGCGTTTCATCATCAGTAGCACTGAAATCTGGAATCGACATGATTTCTTTACCAACTGCCATTGCTGGCCCCATTAGGTCGATTTCACCTTTCATGGCACGCTTCAATAACATATCGACAATCAACATTCGGTTGATTTCGTTTGTACCTTCAAAGATACGGTTGATACGTGCATCACGGTAAGCACGCTCCATCGGAGCATCAGCCGAGTAACCCATACCGCCATAAACTTGTAGGCTTTCGTCAACTACATAATCCAAAACTTCTGAGCTATGTACTTTCATGATGGCACACTCAATAGCAAATTGTTCGAGTGCCTTTAGTTTTGCTTCGGCATCGCCCAAGCCTTGTGCTTTTAGGTCTTCGATGGCATCATCAATGTTTTGTCCTGCACGGTAGTTGGCCGTTTCAGAAACAAAAATGCGGGTTGCCATTTCTGCCAGTTTATATTTTATCGCCCCAAACGTAGCAATCGAAACACCAAATTGCTTGCGTTCGTTGGCATAATTGATTGCACTATTTAGCGAGCCTTTCGAGCCACCAACTACGGCGATTCCGAGTTTGATACGACCGATATTCAAAATATTCACGGCAATCTTAAATCCATTTCCACGAGCTGAAAGCATATTTTCAACTGGAACGTGGCAATCATTAAAGAAAACCTGACGAGTATCTGAGCCTTTAATACCGAGTTTATGCTCAGGCTCATTCATCGTGATTCCACCAAAAGATTTTTCTACAATGAAAGCAGTGAGGTTTTTGTCATCATCAATTTTAGCGAAAACAATAAATAACTCAGCAAAACCACCATTGGTTATCCACATTTTTTGCCCGTTGATGATGTAATTTTTACCATCTTCTGACAAAACTGCTTTTGATTTTCCAGCGTTTGCATCCGAACCCGAATCTGGCTCAGTTAAACAATACGCAGCTTTCCACTCGCCCGAAGCGAGAAGCGGTAAGTATTTAGCTTTTTGTTCTTCATTTCCGTAATAAACAATGGGCAAAGTTCCGATACCCGTATGTGCGGATTGAGCAACCGAGAAAGAGTGACCAGTTCCGAGAGCTTCAGCGACCAACATCGAAGTATTGAAATTCATGCCAAAACCACCATATTCTTCGGGAACGGCAGTGCCGAGAAGACCTAACTCACCAGCTTTTGTCATTAACGACGACATTAGTTCTGGAGATTTAGCCGAATCAATTTCATTAAGGCGTGGGTGAACTTCTGTTTTCAAGAAATCACGGCAAGTTTCGGCAATCATTTGTTGCTCTTCCGTAAATTCTTCTGGAATGAAAATTTGGTGAGCTTCTACATCTTTTATCAAAAATTCGCCACCTTTAATTGATGCTTTGTTTTCGGTTGCTGTCATGGTATTTTGAATTGAATATTATCGTTTAAAATAGTATGCGTGCATACTGTTGCAAATATAATTAAATCTTTTATTGTTATGCAAGCATACCAATAAAAATATTTTTAGGAAACAAAAAATCCTCGGTTTTCAACATCGAAATACCGAGGATTTTTTATAAGTCTCTATTATTCTACTCCACCACAAACTCATAATTTCCACTCGCAACCTCAAATATTGCTTTATCTTTTTCTGTTTTTACCAACGTTACCCCTTCAATTTTTACTGGCTTTTTCTTGAAAATAAATAGCTTGCCGCTTTCTTTTATATTATTGATGGTTTTTCCAGTTTGGAGCGGTAACTGAACTTGAGCCGATGAATTTGCAGGAATGCTCAATTTTAGGCTAAACTTATTTCCTTGTATATTCGACTGGCTGGTGATTTGACCATAATTTGTATCGAAAATTTTTGTTTCTGCTGTCAAAGTTGGAGCGATTACAGTTTTTGTCTCGTTGAAATTTGGCTCAACAATTGCTTTTTTTGCATAAATTTTGCTCAAAAGTTCCTCCGAGTAAGCCAAATTTTCAACGAAGGGCGTATTTTCATAAATCACTTTGGCAACCAATGTATTTTCGTCGGGCTTTTTGGGAAGACCTTCAACCTCAACATATCGAAAGCCGTGGTATGTAAATTTAGGTTCATATCTTTCAATACCGTAGCCTTTTAAAATATATTTATCGGTTGGCTTGATTCCCTTTTGGTCGGCTAAACCTTTATCGGTTAATGTTTCGGCATATTTTAGCTCAACTTCTTTTGTTGCTTTTCCTTCGGTTTGTAAATAAGTGTAACCAACAATATTTTGCCCGAAATCAAAAACGAAACGCCCTTTTCTTGGTTCGGTTATTTTTACTGCTTTGATTTCTTTGATAACTTTTGCTTGAGGTGCAATCTGTGGTTTTAATTCTGGTGTGCCTTGAACATCATCCATGATTGCGGCATTTTCCCAATCTTTGCCATATTCGAGTTGGGCGTTGTAAACTTCGCCGCTGTGAATCGAAT
>JBKBSS010000107.1:0-6306 GCA_046291385.1 Emticicia sp.
TATATTGCTGGAAATAATCTTGAAAACCGTAATTCTCGAAAAACGCACGGTAATAATCATGGTGATAAAACATCCCCCAAGTGGGTTCGGCATCGTGCGGGTCAACGTGCAGTCCCCACCAGTTATCACGCTCGCCAAAATTCACTGGGCCATCCATTGCTTCCATGCCTCGCTCTTGCAGCCATGCTTTGCATTTATCGAACATCGCAAACGCAACTCCCTGATTATCAATACATTCAAAGAAGCCCATGCCGCCCGTTGGTTGGTCGTTTTGAGTTGCGGTATTGGGGTTTATGAAGGCCGCCACTCGTGCGATGGTTTTTCCTGCATCATCAAGGGCGAGATAACGCACGCAATCTCCACCATCAAAAAGTGGATTTTTGGTGCGGTCAAAGATTTTTTCGATGTCGTTATCAAGCGGACGAATCCAGTATTTATTACCCTTATAAATACTTGAAGGAAATTCTAAAAATTCTGTTTGTAGTTTTTGGTTCTCTCCTACTTCTATTATTTGCATAACTTCTTTACTAATTTTCAGTACAAAGATAAGGCTTTTGAGTGTTTTTTTACCACTAAGGAACTAAGAAGCACCGCTCGGCGGTCCGATAAGTTTCACTGAGAGACTACCAAAGGATAAATTTCGTTTTGATTATTTGGTTGGCGGTTAGGGAATTTAGAAATTGCGGAAAATGATAAACAAAACTACTGATACGCATAAAATAGCCTATTTTCCAGACGAGGAATTAAAGCAAATTGCTAAAATATAACAAAAGTTGGAACTCCTCATAAACCTCCCAGGCTAAACGAATTAAAATAAATCTACTGTTTTTTGGTACCGTATGTATATCATATTGACGGTCGGCCAAAAATACTTTACCCCTATATCAACGCCCCATCTGGGCGAAATATTTCGCCTCTCTGAGGCTATTTTGATTTAAATGCGTTTAACCTCTAAACCTCCCCAGTTCGGCTGAATATAAATCATCCGTAATGGAATTATCAGTTGATGTGTCAGCCGTTCTTATGAACGGCATTTAATATCACATCATTTTAAACCTCTCCAAAATTTGCAAATACAACAATTCTGTTGCTTATTTACAACAAAATTACTACATCATGTCAGATACAATCATCAAAACATTGCCTTTTAATACAAAAGCAAGCATAACGAAGGCTTCGGAGGTTAAAAAGAATGAAAAAAAATGGACTTTGGTTTCTGATGGAAAAACGTATGTTTGGGCCAATAAAATAGAGCGTGTCAGCATTATCAGACAAGGAATTCCCTATAATTCTATCGAAACCATCAGCAAAAGACTCAACCGACCTGTTAAATCGGTGTTATCAATCGTTGGACTTCCTCAAACTACTTATAACAAGAAAAAAAGCGAACATTCATTGCTCGATAGCAGAGATAGTGAACTAATTATGCTGATTACAGAGCTAATCGACTATGGCATAGAAGTATTCAACAACGAAGAAGAGAAGTTTCAAAGATGGTTGAAAAAGCCAAATTTATCGCTCGGTGGAAATACTCCTGAAAGCTTACTGGACACGATTACAGGAATTGATGAAGTACAATTTTGCCTCAACAGAATCGAATACGGAAATTTTGCCTGATGAAAGTATATAGAATCGAAAGAGAAAAATACTTAGAAACCACATTGAGCGGTGCTGGTGCTTCAATGTCGAAAGGATATAGATGGAATAGTTTTAATACGAAACTTGTTTACACGGCCGAAAGCCGAGCCTTAGCTACGCTCGAAGTTTCGGTTCATTTAGATTTAAGCGAAGATTTACCTACCGACAGACATTATATCGAAATTGAAATTCCCAACGACATCATTATTTTAGAAGTGAGCATTCAAGACCTTCCACAGGATTGGGATGCCAAACCTCCAACATTGACCACTCAAACAATTGGAGATGATTTTGTATTTCAGAATGAAGCGGCAATTCTGAAAGTTCCGAGTAGTATCGTCCCGCAAGAATTTAACTATTTGATAAATCCTCATCATGCTGATGCGGCAAAAATCAAAGTAAGCTATAAAAGTCCAATGAAATTTGACACAAGATTCAAATCTAACCAATAAAAACAATGCGAATATTATTTACAGGAGGCTCAGGAAAAGCAGGAAAACACGTAATTCCATACTTACTCGAACAAGGACACCAAGTGCTAAACGTTGACCTCACGCCACTAAATCATGCAGGAGTTAATAATCTGATAGCCGATATTACTGATTCTGGGCAAATGTTTAATGCCATGAGTTCATATACTGGCCTGCACGAACTCGAAGCGGGCAATGGCATACCGAAATTTGATGCCGTTGTGCATTTTGCGGCCGTACCTCGAATTTTAATCAAACCCGATAACGAAACTTTTCGGGTAAATACCATTGGCACTTACAATGTGATTGAGGCGGCCGTTAAGTTGGGCATCAAGAAAATCATCATTGCATCATCAGAAACTACTTATGGTATTTGCTTTGCTGATGGTGAAACTGACCCAAAAGTATTGCCGCTCGAAGAAGATTATGACGTTGACCCGATGGATAGCTACGGTTTATCGAAAGTTGTGAATGAAAAAACGGCACGCAGTTTCCAGCTACGCTCAGGCTTTGATATTTATGCTCTCCGCATCGGAAATGTGATTGAACCGCACGAATATGCTGAACTTTTTCCGAATTATTTCAAAAATCCCGAAGTGCGTCGCCGAAATGCTTTCTGCTATATTGATGCCCGTGATTTAGGACAAATTGTGGATTTATGTCTGCAAAAAGACGGTCTGGGCTATCAGGTTTTCAATGCTGGCAATGACCACAACGGGGCTGTTTTATCGAACAAAGAACTGGCTGAAAAGTTCTTCCCGAATGTGCCAATCACTCGTGAACTGGAAGAACACGAAGCTCTGTTTTCAAATCGAAAAATCCGTGAAATGTTGGGTTTCAAAGAGCAACATAATTGGCGGAAATATGTAAACCCTATTCAAAATCTTTAATTCATAATTTTGGTAGGTTTTATTAGCCATTTCTCTTGTATTTCTTTACTGGTTTTCTAATGTCCTCAATCAGTATCTCTCTTTCGGGCGATTGCCGATACACCGAATAATGAGCCATTTAAAGCAGAGTTAGTAGCTCATCAAGAAGGTAAAACCGATTTTCTGACCTTCATCAAAATGTGTGCAATGTTTGGTATTGAAAAATGGACAATATGTATGGATAAGATGACATGTACGTATTATGACAAAGCTGGAAAAGAAATTTTAGTAGAACAAATTCCGCAATAAAACTGGCAATATCATTAAATTTAGCATTCTTGGTACGGGAAGAAGCACCTTTGTGCTTCTTTTTTTCTTTTACTACAACTCAATATAATTTTCTGATTTAATTTTTTATTATTATCTTCCGCTTTTATTTTTTAATTGTAAAGTTCGGTTTGACAGAATTTTATTTGCCAAACCTGCCTAATATCAGCCATTACAACCATCACAAATTGAAAACAATAACACCAATTTTCAAGAAAAACAAAATTAGTTTACGAGTTCCCCACATTCACAACTAAAATTTCAACATAACCGCCAACAAAACCATGGAACACACACAAATTAGCCCAAAAATCCTTAAAAACAAGTATGTACCAACTGCCGAATTTTACGGTCAAATCATCGACAGCTTACAAGATTATTCGATTTTTACGCTGAACAATAATTTTACTATTAATAGTTGGAGTTCAGGCTCGACCAAAATATTTGGTTACGAAACAGAAGAGGTAATTGGAGCATCATTCGATTTAATATTTACGGACGAAGATTTGAAAAATGGTATTCCGAAAAAAGAAATTGAAATAGCTTTGAAAGAAGGCCGAGCAACTGACAACAGATGGCACATTACTAAAGATAAAAACCTGTTTTATGCTCATGGATTGGTTTTTCCGCTCATTGGTTTAGACGGTAAACTGTTGGGGTACGTTAAAATCTTGCGGAACTTGACAGAGAGAAAACAGTCAGAAGATGCCGTAAAAAAATACATCAGAGAATTAGAAGAACTTAATACGCACAAAGAGAGCGTTTTGGCCATAGTTTCACACGATTTACGCAGCCCACTCTCGGCTATTATTGCCACTACAAAATACTTGAGAGATAATTTCCAGAAAATGAAACCCGAAGTTATACGGGAAATGCTCAACTTACTTTATAAATCATCAACCGATGAACTCAATATGTTGGATTATCTGGTTGAATGGGCAAGAATAAAATACGCATCCGATGTGTTTTCTCCCACACAAATCAAACTAACCGAATACATTGATAAAGTTTTCGAGTCGTTGAGCGAAATGGCTTTCATCAACGCAATCAATCTTCAGCACGAAGTCAAAGCTGATATTTTGGTATTTGCAGATGGTAAAATGTTGATTTCTATCATACAAAATATCGTTTCAAATGCCATAAAACACACCCAAAAAGGCGGTACAGTAAAGATTTCGGCAAAAAATAAAGATGACAAAATTATTGTTCGGATTAAAGATACTGGCATCGGAATGTCGGAAAAAGTCATAGAAAAACTTTTTACACCAGAAATGGAAACCCTTTCGGAAACAAGAAAACAAAACAAAGGA
The DNA here is from genome assembly GCA_046291385.1 of Emticicia sp. Classification (GTDB taxonomy): domain Bacteria; phylum Bacteroidota; class Bacteroidia; order Cytophagales; family Spirosomataceae; genus Emticicia. The sequence continues at coordinate 4,615 of JBKBSS010000107.1, forward strand.
GCAGGAATTGGCTTATTACTGGTAAAAGGTTTTTTAGAAAAAAATGGTGGTAATATCTGGGTAGAAAGCATTGAAGGGCAAGGTTCAAGTTTTTATTTTACATTACCCATCGAAAAACCATCATATAAAATAGGCTGTGCCGACGAAATCATGTTTAATGAAAGTGTGTAGCGTTTGAATATAAATCTGTAACCAATTTTATAAATTGTTCCTCGTGTCGCAAGGAACAATTTATAAAATTGTTCTACAATTCAGACTATAAAAATTTAAAGAAACTTCAATTACAGTGTATTTACTACATTGTAAACAAAATCATTTAGCAGCGGCACGTCGCAGCATTTTGAAATATTTCGATATAAACACCTGATAATCAATAAATTAAACATCATAATTTTCAAACCACCTCATCGTCAATTTATTAACATCACAGTGTATTTACCAAGAAACAGAAAACAATCAACAAAAAATGACTTTAGAAGAAATAATCAATTACCGACGCTCAGTTAGACATTACAAAAACCTTCCGATTGATTCAGAAAAAGTAAAACATTGCATAAAATTGGCAACTTTAGCACCCAACAGTTCTAATATGCAACTTTGGGAGTTTTACCACGTCACAAATCCAGAAACACTAAAACAACTCTCAACAGCCTGCTTAGACCAGATGGCAGCCACTACCGCTCAGCAAATGGTGGTTTTCGTGACAAGGCAAGATTTGCACCAAAAAAGAGCAAAAACTATGATAGAGTTGGAAACTCAAAACGTACTGAAAAATACGCCCAAAGAAAAACAAGAGAAAAGAATAAAAAGATGGCAAATGTACTACGGAAAAGTAATTCCGTTCTTATATTCACGCTTCTTAGGAATCTTGGGAATTATCCGAAAAATCATTGTAAATATTATTGGACTTTTCAGGGCAATCACCTATCAAGTATCCGAAAACGACGTGAGAGTTGTGGTGCATAAAACTTGTGCTTTGGCAGCTCAGACATTTATGTTGGCAATGGCCAATGAAAAATATGATACCTGTCCGATGGAAGGTTTTGATAGCAAAAAGGTAAAAAATATCTTGAATTTACCTTTTGGTGCTGAAGTTAATATGGTTATTTCCTGCGGAATTAGAGAAGAACAAGGCGTTTGGGGAGACCGAATGAGAGTTCCTTTCAACGAAGTTTATCAACGAGTTTAAAATATGACTAAACGGATTGAGTAGTTGATACTTTTTGTGGGTTATCAGACTGATTGCAATGGAAAAGAATGCTAAAAAATTAAAATCAGACAAAATCAATCAAGCTCTTGTTCAAAAAACACCTTTGAACACATTAATCACTAAACATAACCAATGACTTACGATTTCGACGAATTAATTGACCGCTCCAATACCGATAGTTTTAAATGGGATAAATATAAAAACCGTGACATCATTCCGCTTTGGGTGGCCGACACCGATTTTAAGGCCGCTCCACCAATCTTGAAAGCCCTCGAAGATGTGACCAAACAAGGCGTAATTGGCTACTGGAACGCACCCGATGAATTGGCCGATGTGATTGTGAAACGCCTCGACGAACGTCACAACTGGAAAATTGAAAAAGATTGGATTGTTTATCTCCCTGGGCTGGTTCCAGGCTTGACGCTTTCGTGCATGGTCGTGGGAAATGAAGGCGACGAAATCATTACGACCATACCAGTTTA
>JBKBSS010000107.1:6405-9604 GCA_046291385.1 Emticicia sp.
CGGGCCGTTTATGAAAGCCCCCGAAGCGGCCAAAAAGAAACTCGTAAAAGTACAAATGAAGCTCGAAAACAAGCGTTGGACGCTGGATTTTGATGCCATTCGGGCGGCAATTACGCCACGTACACGGATGTTTATGTTATGTAACCCGTACAACCCCGCGGGAACAGTTTTTACGAAGCAAGAACTCCAAACGCTATCTGATATTTGTTCCGAACATAATATTATAATTTGTTCCGACGAAATCCATTGCGATTTAATTTTGGATGAAACAAAAAATCACGTTTCGATAGCTACTTTGGGTAAAGAAGCTGAAAATCAGACAATTACACTACTTTCTCCGAGTAAAACTTTCAATATTGCGGGTTTGGGTTGCTCAATTATGCCATTGATTGGCATCAAAAACGAACTACTGCACGGAGATTTGCAGATTATTCCAGTAAAAGATTTTCCGATTACGTCGGTGTGGAATTTAGTTTGGATGAAAAATAAAAATTTTTCACCCGTTGCTGCTGCATTTTTGAAGTATATCAAAGAGCAAAAAGAAACCATTATTCACGAAAAATTTGAGTGGTTTGAGAAATTTTGAAAAGGAGTTTTATATCATGTTTGGCTCTTTTTTTGTGATAAAATTATCGTTTTCAAAAAATCTCTTCGTTACTTTGTGCCTTTGCCACTCTGTGCCTTTTTATAAAAACTATGTTTGTTGATGCCATCGAAGAAGTTGGTCGTTTTACTCGTCCGATTCAGTTTATTTCAAGAAATTATAACGAAGCAATCGTATCGCCTGGGGCGGCTACGATGTTTTTTGTCAACGAGTTTTCTTGTGCCGTTACCTGCAAGCACGTCATTGATTTGATAGGGAATCGCACGAGTATTAATCAAAAATATGCTAATTTTCGTCGAGAACGTGCCGCTATTCCTCGCAATCATCATTACCAAAAGTTTATCAAAGGGCTTGAAAATAAGTATGATTACACGTCTGAAACAATTGTTGAACTCAACGAGCGTTTTTTGGATTGCACAGCCGACCCGACGCTGCGTTTTCATTGGATAAATCATCCAAAATATGACTTGGCGATAATTATTTTTGAGCAGTTTCGGCAACCATTGTATCAATCTTACGCCCGATTTACAAAAGATAGTTCGATTTTGAAACAAGGAAAATCGCTTTGCCGACTCGGTTATCCTTTTCCCGAATTCACGAATTTTCAATATAATGCAGAATTTGATGAAATTTCGTGGACAAACAGCGGCATACTCGGCACACCACGCTTCCCGATTGACGGAATGTTGACCCGACATTTGGTTGAAAACAACGAACTTTATGGTGTGGAACTAAGTACCCCAGGTTTGCGTGGACAAAGCGGCGGCCCACTTTTCGACCGAAATGGTGTAGTCTGTGGAATGCAAAGCAAAACCAACGCCCTACATTTGGGTTTTGATATGCACAACGCCTCGCACAATGTCAACGGAAAGACAATAAAAGTCAATAATCAGCCCTTTCTGCACGTTGGGCATTGTATTCATGTTGATGTTATCAAATCATTTTTAGCCCAAAATAGTATTAAATTCTACGAAGAGTAAAATATATTATGATAGTTTATTGGCCTAAATCCTTGAGTTTTACCTCTATTTTATAAAAAGCCGACTGCTGACTGCCAATAGCCGACTGTTTTTCCGTACTTTTGTAAAATAATAAAAAAACAAACGATGGATATTTTTGTAGGCAGTTTACCATTTAAACTTAAAGAGAAAGATTTAAAAGAACTTTTTGAAAAGTTTGGAGAGGTAACATCGGCCAAAATTGTAAAAAACAAAGCTACTCGCCAAAATAAAGGTTTTGGATTTGTAGAAATGCCCAATGAAGAGGAAGTGCGTAAAGCGATTTTTGAGCTAAACGGTTTCGAGATTATGGGACGTAATTTAGAAGTGAGTATTTCGGAGAAAAAAGATAAATCGAAAGGAAAAACTACCAAAGCACCTAAGCTAAATTCGCAAGGTAAACTATACGTAAAAGATAGTTATGTGCCTTTCAAGGGAAACGATAAACGTGGGAAACGATGAAATTCGACGATTATAGTATTTCGCACGAACTCAAAAAAAATATTGCAGAATTGGGTTTCAAACGCCCGACTGATATTCAGTTTAAGTCGATTCCGCCGATTCTGAAAGGTGAAGATGTGCTGGCAATTGCCCAAACTGGTACAGGAAAAACCGCCGCTTTTGCGATTCCGATTATCAGTATTTTGCAGGAAATGAAGCATTCGGTGCGTTACGAAGAGGGCGTAAAGTGCATCGTTATGGAGCCAACTCGTGAGTTGGCATTGCAAGTTTCGGAAGTTTTTCGGAAAATGGCAGTCGGTACAAAAGTGGAAACACTTTGTCTTTTCGGAGGAGTAGAGCAAGCACCACAAATCGAAAAGCTCGTCAAAGGTGTTGATATTCTGATTGCTACCCCAGGCCGAATGTTTGATTTGATTTATCAAAAACACCTCAAAATTACGGGCGTAGAAATTTTAGTATTGGACGAAGCCGACCACATGCTCGATTTGGGTTTTATCAAAGATATTCAAGATGTAAAGAAATTTCTACCCAAATTTCATCAAACGCTATTCTTTTCGGCAACAATCAATGAGCAAATCAAGAAAGTAGCTTATTCGTTGGTCAGAAATGCCATCCGAATTCAACTTTCGCCCAACGACCCCGTTGCTAAAAATATTACGCATTCGGTGGCTTTTGTGGAAATGGACGATAAACGCTTTTTCTTGGAAAGAGTGATTAACGAAAATCCAGAAAGCAAAATTTTGGTTTTTGTGCGAACAAAAGTGCGTGCCGAACGAGTAAAATCTGCCATGCAGCGAGTAGGAATTGAGAGCGAAACGATTCACGGCGATAAAGAACAACAAGACCGACTTTTGGTGCTGGATAAATTTAGAAGTGGTGAAGTTAAAATACTGATAGCCACCGATGTAAGTGCCAGAGGAATTGATATTGCGAACGTAGATTACGTAGTAAATTATGATTTGCCCGATGTACCCGAAAACTACGTGCATAGGGTAGGGCGTACGGGCAGAGGAATGCAAAAAGGTTTGGCGGTTTCGTTTTGTGCGGTTGAAGAAAAACCAATTTTGGCCGAAATCGAAGGGTTTATGGGCAAGAAAATCAGAGTTTTGGAACTTGACAAACAAGAATACGCCGA
>JBKBSS010000108.1:0-9592 GCA_046291385.1 Emticicia sp.
ACCATAAATAATATGTAAAACTCCGAAACCCATTGCCCAAAAAATTAGATTCCAACGTGCCAAAAACAATGAAACTAATCCTAAAATGATTTCTCCCAAGCCTAAATAATAGGTATCATTTACCGTATATTTACTGGCATTGACCAAAGCAATACCATAAAAAACTAACGTAGCAGGAAAACAAATCCAAAAGAAACCATTGTATAGCAAACCTAAGCAAAAAATACCTCCCGAAAATAATGGAACGAGCATACTAAACAACAAGCGTTTTGAAGTAGAATTCCAAAGATTTAAGCCTTGTTTACGAGATTTTCTTACGGTAAACAATATTCCAAAAAATAATGCACCGACCAACACCACTAAAGCATCAACCAAAAGCAACGGTACTACTTCTTGCCTAACGGTGGGGTCAAAAAGCAAATATAAGCCCTCGATATGAATTTTTTGGTGAGCGTACCAAGCACCCAACAAAGCACATACGCCCGCCGAAATACCCGAAAGTCCACTCAATGAAAGAAATTTCGAGGAGCGTTCCATCAAGGAGCGAATTTCTTTTAGATTTTCGAGATGTTCGTTCATTACTAATGAGAGAATGTTTGAATGAATACTAAAAAATTGCTTTGTAACATTAATTATTTCTTCATTGACAAAAGCTAAAAGCCAAGTGCTAAAAGCCAAAGTTTTGGCAAAAGTATAATAATTCCGACAATAACCGCTATAATCGACATAATCAAAACTGCGGCAGCGGCTAAATCTTTTACTTTTCCGATAAGTTGATGGTATTCGGGCGAAACAAAATCACAGAGTTTTTCGATAGCTGTGTTGAGTGCTTCTACTACCAAAACTAAGCCAATTTGGGTAATTATAATTGTCCACTCGATGGCTGACAAATTCAAATAAACCCCTGCTGACAAAACAATTATGGCCACGAACACATGAAATCTTGCATTGTTTTCTTCCATCAAAAATCGAAGCCCCGCAAAAGCATGGCGAAAACTACGCAGCATTTTTAAGATTTGCATCACGATTCGGAATTAAAATGAGCATCGAAACATACAACACCGCCACCACCAAAGTAAAAACCAAAGTTGTTTGAATGGCCAAAGGATTTTGTAATTCTTGAAACGATTTTCGGAATAAATAAAATGGATTTGTGAATAAATCCCAACTATTGAACCGCACGAAGCGTCCGAGATACAAACCAAAACCCGATAAAACGATGCTCGCCGAGATAACAGCCCAAGCTAAAATATTGCTGATAAACTGATTAAGCACTTCGTGTGTCACTTGCAAAGAATATAACCCCGTACAAATTCCTGCCAAAGCGGCAATAAAAAATCCAACGGTATCGAACCACAAAATGTGCCTTTCGTACTCACCTAAGTGTATCAAATCGGTAATCAAATAAGGTGCATTCGGAAAGAAAAGCAACCATAAACCCAAATTAATGAAAACAAGTAGCTGTTTGGGTTTTGAAACAAATACCGATGAAGATAATCGACGAGCTATAAGAGCAAAAAATAATGGCATCCAAGCCAAAAACAGGTTCCAGAGCAAAAATAAACCTCGAAGTTGTTCGGTTTGTACTGCTCTGATAATCAATAATATACAACACAAGGCCGAAAGCAAAGCCAAACTCAAAGTGGCTCGGCTGATTCTAAAAAATATTCTAATTTGATTCGATTGCATTATTTTAAAAAGAACTTTGTATTGCAAAGTAAATTTTAAAAAACTCTTTATGCAAGCGTTTTTTAGATTTTTTTTATACACTGACTAAATTTCTACTTATAAAAAACGCTGACAAAGTTTTGAACCCTGCCAGCGTTAAAAAATTTAGAAAAGACAGAAAAGTATAAATCTAATTTTTTATCACCTTAAATGTCTTAGAAAAACCATCGGTAGTAACTTTCAACAAATACACTCCACTTTCGGCGGCTATGAGTTTTGAGTCGAGAATGGGTTTGATTTCTTGCCAAAAAGCCTCTTTTTCCATCAAAATACCGCCATCGGCGTAGTATAATGTTGCTTTTAAAGTTTTATTGGTAAGTTCGTTGAGCGGAAAAATATCAATCGTATGTTCAGTTGGATTAGGTGCTACATTAAAAGTATGATTCGCTGATTCTGTACCTAAAATAGGTGGTTCAATAATGATGTTGGCACATTTGGGCTTGATAATTTTCTCATAAGTCGAACTCAAGCCTTCGGCATCGGTGGCGGTAAGCGTAACTTTATAAAAATATGTTTGAGCGTCGCAAGGAACAACACTTAACACCGATTCGCCAGTTAAACGATACGAAGAAGTAACAAAATGAATGTGGTCATCGTGGTACAAAAGCACTGACCATAAGTAACTTAGCTGTTCTTTTGAGTGTTCGGCATCGGTTACTTCGGCATTGAGCGTAATCGGAAAATCTTTGGTATTATCAAATTCTTCAATTTTATCAAGACTCGTGCTGCTAATCTGCGGAGGCGTATTATCGACAAAAATACTCATTGACTTGCTCGACGAAAGCCCCGCTTCGTCAATTACTTTCACAGTTGCAGTATATGTTGCTACTTTTCCGTTTGAATTGTATGTATAGTTCGGGTTTGCATCGCTTGATTTATTTCCATCACCAAAATCCCATTCATATTTTAGAGAAGTTCCTTCGGGGTCTTTAGAATCGCTGGCTTTAAAATTTATATTTAAAGGTGCTTTTCCGTAAATTGGCGTGGCAGATTGCACAACGGTCGGACGGCGATTAGCGTTTGGATTATACGATAAACGCCTGATTTCGTGAATGTTAGGATAAAAATAATTGGTATAATAAATCGCTCCATCTTTCGGATTGATGGCAAATGAAGTCGGGTGAACATCGCTCACAAAATCAATTACTTCGGTCGGATTTCCTTTTGTATCAAACTTAAAAGCCTTTATCCAACCTTCATAATCGCCGTGATAATAAAGATTTTGGTATTCTCTCGGATACTGCTGATAGTTGTACCAAATACCGCCGATTGAAGAAATTCCCGAAAACTTATTTCCTTTAAACTGTGGCGAACTAACCGCAAAAGCCTCGCCATCGACAATTCCCTGTGCGAAAGTTCCACGCCAGTCAATCACTGGTTTTTGGTGATTTGTTGGCAAAAACATTGGGTCTTGATAAGATTTATTTACATAATCAATGCCTTCGTAAGTTGGCCAACCAAAATTGAGTCCGCCTTTGGCAGCTACGTTTATTTCTTCACGGTGCGACCAACCCACGTCGCCCATGTAGATTGTTCCAGGATTGGCATCTGCTGCGTTTACACTTCCAGTATTAGGCCTAATCGAAAACCGAAATGGATTACGCAAACCATAACTCCAAACCCTCGATTTGGGCGAGCGTGGACTTCCTGCTTCATAAAATGGATTAGACGGCAGTCCATCGCCCGTATTTGGGTCAATTCTTATCAACTTACCGTCTAAAGAATTGAGATACTGACTTTTATACGCATTGATATTCTCTTCGGGTTTTATGAAACCCAAACTCACGGCTTCTTTAAACCATTCGCTTTGGGTATCATCAACCACGCCATCGGTGGCCAATGCGGCATCGCCAATCGTTGCCAAAAGCGTTCCGTCGATTCCAAAAACCAATGAACCAACCCCATGATTATCAACCAAAATAGGAATGCCCGTTGAAGAAGTTTCTCCAACCAAAACTTTTCTTGAATTCAAATCAATTTCAGTAAAATTACTCGAAGCTGTCAGCGAATAACGAGTGATTCGCCCAATTGTGGTCTGAAAAGGCGTTTCTTCTGGAATTTGATAATCAGGTTTTCCGAAATTAAGTACGTGATTACGTTTGGCGGCGTACATTAAATACACATAACCATTTTTCAAAAAATCGGGGTCGAGAGCAAAACCATTGAGTCCGTGGTCGCCGTAGTCGAGTACTTCTTCGCTTATATCAATGATTGGTTTAGCAGATTTTACGCCATTTTCTACCATAAAAACTTTACCGCTCTTTTCCCAAACATACATTCGTCCGTTGGCATCGAAAGTAAGCCCCGTCGGTATCGTCCAATTTTCCGAAATAACTTCATCAATAAAACCAGAAGGTTGAGCAAAGGAATTAAAATGGAAAATTTGCAGAATAAAACACCCAAAAACGGGCAAAAATATCTTTTTAGTCATGGCAGCCAATGGATTTCAATAAAATATAAAACAAATTTATGCAATAAGTTGTCAAACAAAGAGGCACTAAAAAAATATTGAACCGTAAAATAAGTTAATTTTGTTTTTGATAGACCCGTAAGAACGTCCAAATTGGACGTTCTTACAAAATTCATCAGAATCCGAGCTTTTTTACTACTCGGTAAAACTAAATTATATGTCTGAAATAACATTTGATTATAAATCTGTACTGCCACAACTTCCCGAAGAGCCTGGGGTTTATCGTTATTTCGATGAAACTGGCGAGATTATTTACGTCGGAAAAGCCAAAAATCTAAAGAATCGAGTAAGTAGCTATTTCTATAATTTCAATCGCCACGACCGTAAAACTCGTCGTTTGGTAATAAACATTCGGAAACTCGAATTTACCATCGTTCCGACCGAATACGATGCACTTTTACTCGAAAATACGCTCATAAAAAAACATCAACCTCGCTTCAATATCTTGTTGCGGGATGATAAAATGTACCCTTATGTGTGTGTAACGAATGAGCGTTTTCCGAGAGTAATCACCACCCGACGCATGGAAGACAAGAGCAAAGGCAAACTTTATGGGCCGTTTGTCAATTCGAGAGCGATGTATGCTTTGCTCGAAATGTTTAGCCAACTTTACACGATTCGGACTTGTATTTTGAATCTTTCGGAAGAAAATGTGGCTGCCAAAAAGTTTAAAATTTGTTTAGAATACCACATCGGCAATTGCAAAGGCCCGTGCGAAAATCGCCAGTCGGAAGAAGAATACAACAAAGAAATTGAGCAAGTGCATCATATTTTGAAAGGGAATATTGCTCCTGCCAAGCAGTTTTTTGCACAAAAAATGCAAGATTCGGCGGCAAAATTGGCTTTTGAAGAAGCTCATCAGTTTAAATTGAAACTCGATTTTCTGCAAAATTACCAAAGCAAAGCCACGGTCGTAAATCCAGCCATCAAAGATTTGGATGTTTTCAGTATTGTTTCTGATGAAAATTCGGCTTATCTCAATTTCATAAAAGTCATCAATGGCACTATTACGCAAAGCCAGACTTTAGAAGTCAAGAAAAAACTGGAAGAAACCGAAGAGGAAATCCTGACGATGTTGATTGTGGAACTTCGACAAACGTATGAAAGTGAAGCGAAGGAAATCGTGACAAATATTCCGCTTGAAATTGATATGAAAGCCGAAATTGCCGTTCCGCAAATTGGCGATAAACGAAAATTGATGGAAATGTCGCTGAAAAATGTGATGTATTTCCAGCGTGAAAAAGCCGAACGTGAAGCCATTGCGGCCAGTGGAGCAACCAACAAACGTGACCGTGTGTTGGTCAAACTCAAACAAGATTTGCAGTTAAAATCGCTTCCTCGCCACATCGAATGTTTCGATAACTCGAATATTCAAGGCACAAATCCAGTTTCGGCAATGGTTTGTTTTATGAATGGACAACCCTCGGTCAGAGATTACCGCCATTATATTCCAAAAACCGTTGAGGGGCCAAACGACTTTGCGACCATGAAAGAAGTCGTAGGCCGAAGATATACCCGATTGATGGAAGAAAAAGCCGAATTGCCCGATTTGATTATCGTCGATGGTGGAAAAGGGCAACTTTCGGCGGCGTGCGATGCTCTCAAAGAAATTGGACTTTACGGACAAATTCCTATCATTGGCATTGCGAAACGTTTGGAAGAAATCTATTTTCCCGAAGACACGCTACCGCTTTATATTGATAAAAAATCAGAATCGTTGAAACTCATTCAACGCTGCCGAGATGAAGCTCACCGTTTCGGAATCACGCACCACCGTGACCGTAGAAGCAAGAATTTCTTGATTAGTAGCCTCGAAAGTGCTGATGGCATCGGAAAACTAACCGCTACCAAAGTTTTGAAGCAATACAAGACGATTTCAAATATTAAAAATGCACCCGAAGAAGATTTAATCAAACTAATCGGGAAAGATAAAACCCACCGAATTAAGGAGTTTTTGGAGAAGGAAAGTTAGAAATCTGACTCTTTTAGCCATGCCACGCACAGCGTGGACATGGCTCTTGACTTTTATTTTAAAATTATAATACTTTTTGTCTCCACAAATGCACCGTAGCTAAACTTCAAAATGTATTTTCCCGAAGCTAAATGTGATAAATCAACCGAGCGACGTTCCGACAAATTAGGAATAGAAGCCGAATAAACAAATTGCCCTTTTTGATTATAGACTACAAGATAAGAATTCTCTACATTTTCCTTTGACTCAAGTGTAACTACACCATTGGGAGTTGGGTTTGGATAAACAATAATTCCTGATAATTCGGTACTGGGTACAAACGAATACGCTCCCGAAAGGTTTGAACGACAAGTAAGTGTTTTATTAGATACTGTAAAATTTCGGAGTGCCGTAACCGTGACGAAGCTTTGGTTACTTATTTTTAGAAAACCCGTTTTGTTTGATGAAATACTGCCATCTTGTTTCCATTCATAGGCTAAATCTGGCATTTCGGTCTTTTGCTTTGCTTGTAGTGTGTAAGCACCAACTTGAGCAATTTCGGGAGTTTCGGGGCGTGGTTTTATGGCAAAAATCGCTGGTTCGGAATCGGGCGACAGACATCCATTTTCATCCTTTTGCTTTACCGTAACTCTGTAATCGCCTGCCGTACGAAGCGTTATGACGGGGGCATTTTCGTTGGTACTCCAGACATTTTCTTTGATACTCGTCGAAGCAAGTGTAATCGTATTTCCTTCGCAAACTGCCACATCACTCTGATAAATCACAGGTTTTCCTGGCAACACGAGTGTTTGTGCTTGTATAATATTCGATTCGGGCGATGCACAGCCTAAAGCACTAATTCCACGCACGCTAAACAAACCTGTATTTTTTACCGTAATTTGTTTTTGAATTTCGCCAGTATTCCACACAAACGAAGTATAATCGGGGCTATCGGTCAGTAAATCTGTGCTTGTTCCATCACAGAAAAAAGCACTTTTTTTAGCATAAGCAAAAGGTTTTCTGGTCGGAAATACTTTTTGCACATTGATAGTAGATGTAAAAATGCTGTTTCCATTTTGGTCACGCACTACCGCACTAAATACTCCCGTAGCAGCGGTAAGTGTAGGTATAGTTGTATTGTTTGACCATGCTTTTACGCTATACGGATTTGGAACACTCAAGGTAACTTTATCATTGACTTGGCAGTAAGCACTTAGCGAAACAATCGGTGAAGGCAAAAATGGAACCGATTGACTAAAAAAACGAGTACTCATTTTTGTATCCCAAGCTTTTGCTAAATCTGAAATCCCAGCATCAGTAAAATGCACACCCTCTGGACGAGGTACTTGAATAGAGTCGGTATAGGGGCCTTCAAAAATGTATTCAGCGGAATTTATGACACTATCCTGGGCCTTAATTACAGTCGGATAGGTTTGATTAGTCTTCAATAAAGAAGTACGAGAAACCATCCAGCTTATTTTTTTGCCAGACTCTAAACGGCTTTTTTCAATAACTTTTTTCAGAGCAGTTGCATAATACTCCTGGGTTGTATTGAGTTCTAATTCTGCCTCACCCTGTTCCCACAAAACCGAACGTAAGCCCAATTGAGAAATATAATATTGCAACGAAATTCGTAAATATGAATAAGGTGTTTCACGGGGGAATGTAAACTGAAAAAACGGGTGCTTGGTAGCTACACCAATCGAACTACTATACCAGTTTTCGATGCTTGCACCTTCGTAGGCCGCATTGAAAAACATGATTGGAACATTCAAGCGTTTGGCCAATAAATCGCCTAATTCGCCCCAACACCAAGAACCCTGCCCACGTGGAGCAATAGATGAGGTGCGTTCGATGTGCGAAAAACTCTGAAAAGGGGGAATTTCGTCGAGAAAATCTACTTTTTGATAATCAAAGCAATTTACACGGTCATCGACCGAGGATTTTTCACCAAAATTTCGTTTTCCCTCAGCATTTGATTGCCCAGCAATCAAAAATACTTCCCCAATACCTACTTTTTCAACTGTCGATTGTGAAACAATAGTTCCGTTTTTCCAACCCCTCACTTGTAGCTGATACCAACCACCAGTCCCGTTTATTGAACCTACAAATGAGCCGTTTTGTGGTTTATCCGTTACAATCGTCCAATCAGTAGCTACGCCCTGCCCTGTTTTTACGGGTACGAGTCTGGCTTCTATTTTTTCAATTACATCTTCATAAATGCCTGATATATAAATAGTTGAGGCATTATTATTATCTCTTTGAAAAACACTTCTTGATAGTGGTAGGTTAATCGTAATTTGGGCAAATCCAGCGAAATTGACTAATAATAAAACAATAAACAAAACAGGGCTTCGCATCAGTAAATACTGTATTTCGTTAAAAAATGACCACAAATATAGTCATTTTCTTGAAACAATAGCTATTTCGTATTATTTCAAGAAAATCCCTGTATTAACTACTTTTTTCGCTTAACCATTTCTTTACTTTTGCCTCCCAATCTGCTTGCCCCTGGCGATAAAGACTGTGATTAGTCTCGAAATCGTATTGTTTTTGAAGTAGATTCATTTCTCTGTAAGATTCCAAATATTCGTACTGAATCATGCTATTCAAATCAATAATCAAATCGGCTTGCATGGCAGCGATTTTCTTTTTGAAACGCTCAGTTACGACTCTTGCAATATCAAAATGCAGTTGTTCGTGAGCCAAAGCATAATCGTTTAAAGAAGTTGACAAAACCCAAGACATTCCCCGAACCATGTAAGTTTTAGCAGAAATTTTGGCCACAATATAGCCGTCAATCACTTGAAAACTTGCTCCGTAAGCAAAATTGGCAAAGATTGCTGCCCCGTAACGAGTATTGGTAGGTTTTCCTCTGAAATCATCCCAAGTAATTTTTCGGGTGTGATAATAAATCGTATCGCTATCGTTTACGTCAGTTTCGGAAAGAAAAACGATTTTTACGCCTTTGATGAGTGCTTCGTGCTTACTACCATTGAGTGTCAGCCATTTATCAAAATATTCAAGCGATTTTGTAAATAAAGATGCCAAAATCGACTCATATTTTGCATTAGGCATTTGGGAATCAGAACGTAAAAAGGAGGTACTCGTAGTAGTTTCGGTAAGCAAAATTGTATCTTTTTTACCGATTCGGTCAAAAGCTACTTTTAATTGTACTTGTCCCGAAAAATTACCATTCGGCAACTTTGTTTCGGTGATTTTTAAGTCAAGAATTCGGTATCTGAGCAAAAGCTGGGTTTCTTTGTTTGGCAACGATTGAGTAAGAAATTTCTTAATTGCAGTCTCAATTCCACCTTTAAAATTAATGCTTTCTTTCTGAGTAGCCGACATAAAAACATTCCCGATATTTTCTCTTTGTAAACGAGCATCAGCAACATTGACAATGCTAAAACTCGGAGAAAAACCTACTTTTTCGGGGCTGA
>JBKBSS010000109.1:0-9552 GCA_046291385.1 Emticicia sp.
TGTTGTTCGGTGTAAGGTTTGGTAACTCGTGGGTTTTCGAGGATTCTGAAAACGCTATTATCGAACTCAAAACTTACTTCACAAACATCGGTTGCACCACTTACGGGGGCAGCACTGGCATAATCGGGCGTACAACTTAGCGGAATATGTCCTTCGCTGGCAAAAAGCCCCGAAGTCGGGTCGAGTCCAATCCAGCCTGCACCTGGCACGTAAGTTTCTACCCAAGCGTGTAAATCGGTAAAATCTTTTTCGGGGCCAGATGGGCCATCGAGCGATTTTACGTCGGGTGCGAGTTGCACCAAATAGCCCGAAACAAAGCGAGTTGCTAAACCAAAACTACGCAAGACTTGCACCAAAAGCCAAGCAAAGTCTCGGCACGAACCGCTGCCAAGCGTGAGCGTTTCTTCGCAGTTTTGTACACCTGTTTCTAAGCGGATATTATATTTGAGTGCATTATAAACTTGCTGATTGGCATAAACCAAAAAATCAACGGTATTAATATCTTTTTGAATAGACATTTGGTCGATGAAATGTTGAGTTTTTTCGCCTACATCTTTTGTCTCCAGATAAGGAACAAGTTCTTTTTGAAGCGTATTTTCGTATTTGAAAGGAAATTTTTCGGCGTATTCTTCTACAAAAAAATCAAAAGGATTAATTACCTGTAATCGAGCAATTACTTCTACTTCGATGCGTAATTCGGTAGTTTTTTCGGGAAAAACCACCCGTGCTTGATAATTACCGAAGGGGTCTTGCTGCCAGTTGATGAAATGATTTTCGGGAAGAACTTTGAAAGTGTATCCTTCAATGGCTGTTCGTGAGTGAGCGGCAGGTCGCAAACGGAAAATATGCGGTGAGAGACTAACATTCCTATCAAATTTGTAGGCTGTTTTATGCGAAATGGCAACTTTTATAGACATAGTGTAATGAAGGCTTAGAATCAACTATGTCAATATAAATGAAAAAAAAGGATTTAATAAATAAATAGATAAAAACCCTTGAAAAGTAATATTTTTGGGTGGATTAGTGCAAGAAATTAATTGAGAATTTTGGTCGGGATTTGCAATCCCGACCAAAATAAAAAGGGATTTATAATCCAAATAAAAATCAAGCCCCGACCGCTTTCTCCACCGAAGCCTTCATTCTTTCAAAACCAACTTTAGCTGCTTCAAGAGCGGGCATTTTCCAATAATCTTCGTTGAAAAGCTCCAAAGAAAGTACAATCGGCACATTTTTTTCATTCAACATCTGAAAAATTGGCGTGAGCGGAGCAACACCATCACCTGGGAAAACTCGATAACTATCATTGATGTTTTCTCTCGAAACATTGGCAGGATAATCGTTTACGTGAAACATCTGCATACATTGTCCGTTGAGCATCTTCAAGGCGTTAAATTCCGAACCGCCTTTATATAAATGATAAACATCCGATAAAACAACTGCTTTGGGGTGTCCACTTTCGGCGGCTACGAAGAGGGCTTCCCCAAAAAGATGCAAATTTGCCGAAAAACCCCACATTTCAAGTTGAGGCAAAACGCCCATTTCATCGCCCAAATCAAGCATTTGGCGGAAACGTGCTGCCGCATTTTGAAGGTTTATTCCTGCTTTATTGGTTGCTCCAAATGGCGGAGCAGCGATGCGTTTACAGCCAATTTCGGCCAACATTCCCATTTCTCTTTTGGTTTGTTCGAGGGCTTTTGCTCGTAGATTTGGGTCGTCCACAATCCAACTGGCAAAGCCGATAGAATCCTCGATGGTTAGTCCTAAATCTTTGGCTTTTTGGCGAACATCTTTTAAATTTCCGCCGCCTTTGACAAATGTTTCGAGGGTTCTTATCCAAATTTCTATGCCCGAATAGCCAGTTTTTGCAGCTACATCAAGTTCGGCCATTAGGCCGATATTTTGTTTCATTATTGTACTTGTATTCAAGCAATAACTGAAATTATGTTTAGCCGTTTTGGGTGCTTTAGCGGAAGCATTTTCTAAACCAAGTGCCAAACCTGCACCAGTTGCCAAAGTTGATTTTATGAGATTTCTACGAGATATATTGGAAGATTCCATTAAGATTGATGTTTTTAGGGTTGAATTATATTTTTATTCAAATAAATCGTTCATAACAACTTCGCTTTGCACCCATCTTAACTTATACTCATTTGACTTAAATCCATGAGTACTGACGGCCGTAAAGAATATTGTTTTTTTTGTTTTAGTGACTTCTTTAAATACTTTGATTTTATCGGCAATGCTTTCTGCATATTTTTTATCAATCACAAAATCAAACTCCGAAAACTTCATTTCGCAAAGATTAATGCAGCCATCTTTTCGGTCAATCAATAAGTCTATTTGTGTGCCGTTTTCATGCTCATTTCCTCTAAATCGCCACGCTGATTCTTCTGTATAAACACCAGAAATACCCAGAGCTTTTTTAATTTCCCGAATATGTTTTTGACAAATTGATTCAAATGCAAACCCTGACCAACTTTTCCATGATGCTGAGGTTTGCATATATATCCAAGATTGTTTCCCTTTGTTATTTTCTATGAATTTTAGGTAAAATAAAGAGTATTCATCAGTCAATTTATAAACAGTATCTTTTTTGTTTTTTTCGAAAGGTATGTAGCCTGTAATAAACCCCGATTCTTCGAGTTCTTCGATGACCAAAGAAGCAGTTCCACCTGATTTTAGGTTTATTTTAGCTAATATTTCATTTCGTGTCAAACCAATGTTCTTCTTTGACAACTCTCTGATGATTTGGACATGAATTTCATGGTTTTTAAATAGTGAACGGAATAGACTTTGGAATTCATCGACCAAGAGTCCATCTTTTGTAAAGCACACATTATCAATTGTTTGTACTGCACTCTCACCCTTTTTTACTTCTTTCAGATAATGAGGGATACCTCCTAAAGCCATGTAGAGTTGTAAAATCTGAAATTGGTCTAATTGGATATTTCTATGTTGAAGATAGATTTCAGTTTCCTTGAGGGTAAACGGCAATAACCTGATTTTTTTCGTAATTCTATTATGCAACCCACCTTTATTTTGAATTAATTTTCTAATCATCCATGAAGCAGCCGAACCGCAAATAACAACTTTTAAATTATCTTGTTTGGTCGCCCAATCATTCCAGAAATAGTCAAAGGAGCTTAGGAAATCTGATTTTGCTGAATCAATCCACGGAAATTCATCGAAAAAAATGACAGCTTTTTTCTCGGCGAGAATAGGCATTAAGTAGATTTTAAGTCTATTCAAAGCTTCTGTCCAAGTGGTGGGTAACGATGATGGATAGTGTGATTTGTTACACTCGTCAAGTTTGTTAGTAAAGTTTTGAAGTTGAGTTTTTGTTTTGGCATCGAACTGTCCCGAAAACTCAAAAACCATTTCTTTTTCAAAAAACTCACGAATCAAAAAAGTTTTTCCAACTCTTCTCCTGCCATAGACCACCACCAATTCTGCATTATCTGATTCGATAACTTCCGATAATACTTTCTTTTCAGTTTCTCTACCAATGATTGTTTTCATCTTTATTATTAGCCAAATTCTTCACGAAGATACAGTTTTGGCTAAAAAATAAAAATAATTATTAGCCAAAACTGTAAAATAATGTATGTTTTGGCTAATAATAAAAAAATCAAACGCCTTTTACTTTCATTTTAAGCGTATAAACTGCTTTCGATGCCGTGATAAAAAGCGTTTTTCGGTCTTTTCCGCCGAAAGTGATATTAGCCGTCCAAGGTTCGTTTACGTCAATATGCTCGATTTGAGTGCCGTTTTTATCGAAAACAGTTACGCCTTTGCCTACTAAATAAACATTTCCTTTTCGGTCAATAGTCATGCCGTCCGAACCCATTGCAGTGAATAGTTTACGCTCGCTCAATGTACCATCAGCATTGATTTTGTAAGAATAGGTTTTTTTATCGCCAATATCGGCTACGTATAAAGTTTTGCCGTCGGGTGTGCCGATAATTCCATTAGGTGCTACCAATTCTCTTGCGGCAATCGTAACCGTTTTTTTATCGGGAGAAAGATAATAGACTCGTTTTTCGGGCAAATCCATGCCTTTACGAGTCCAATAAGGTCTTTGATAAAATGGGTCGGTGAAATAAATGCCGCCGTTTGGAGCAATCCAAAGGTCATTTGGCCCATTAAATTTTTTGCCTTCAAAATCATTGACCAAAACCGTTGTTTTTTGATTTTTATCAATACTTATAAGCTGATTTTCTAAATCGGCACACGAAAGTAAATTTCCCGCATGGTCGAAATAAAGGCCATTTGAGCGACCAGTTTTATCCATATAAACTGAAATTGAATTATCAGCCGCTGACCATTTGTAGATTTTATCGTTGGGTTGGTCAGTGAAGAATACATTGCCTTCTGCATCGGCTGCTGGGCCTTCGGTAAAGGCATATTCGCCCGAAAGTTTGGTGAGTTTTGCTCCTTTGGCAATGATTTTACTTTTTGTTTCTTGGGCAAATCCGTTCAGTACAAAAAGAAATAGCACAAAAATGCTTGTTGTAGTTTTTTTCATGAGGGTTGAATAGAGGATATTTAAAAAACGAAAAAAGGTTATTTCGCATCGCAAAATAACCTTTTTTCAAATAAGCCACAAATAAGATTACCAAAAGCTAAGAAGCATCGACAATCTTAGCTCAAACGTAGCGGTAACGACCGCAAGGCTTTGCCCGTCAAATCCAAAACTGCACCAACAATGGCTGGAGCAATAGGAGCGAGTGGAGGCTCGCCGACACCGTAAGGAACGTCGTCGCCTTCGAGTAAAAATGATTGGATTTCGGGAACGTCCGCAAGCGTTGCCAATGGGTATTGGCTAAAATAGGCTTGTTCAATTTGTCCATCTTTTACCGTCAGTTCTTCGTAGAGCGTCGCACTGATTCCCATCATCACACAACCTTCGATTTGGGCTTTTATGCCTTCGGGATTGATGCTTTGCCCCATATCCAGCACATTGGTTACTTTTTTGACTTTTATTTTTCCGTCAATAATTTCTACTTCAATAGCGGCGGCAGCTATACTTTTTCTATCATTTCCGATGGCAATTCCACGACCCACACCTTCAGCTTTTGGCGTTTTCCAGCCACTTTTTTCGATGAGGGTTTGTAACACTTTTCGACTACGTTCAATGATTTTATCATCTTTATCGGTCAGCATTTCCAAACGAAAATCAATGGCATCTTTACCTGCTTTGTGAGCGAGTTCGTTGATAAAACTTTCTATGGCAAACGTATTCGGAAACATACCTACGGCACGCCAAATGCTAATCGGAATTGGCACTTCGGTATTCCAAACCGAAACCGATTTATTTGGGACATTATACATTAGACTTGCCCCGTGTCCTGCCGAGAGAAAATCTGAACCAAGTAATTTCAGACCAATGTCTCCGCCCATATTTCTGACAAACATATCAGGAGTGGCTTGGTCGTGAGTAATGGCTTCAACCTTACCATCTTTTGTTATTTTTGCCTGCAAAACGTGGTGAGTATTTGGGCGATAAACACCATTTTGGAATTCGTGCTGACGGCTATTATAGACTTTAATGGGCTTTCCTACTATTTTTGAAATGATTGCTGCTTCTGCTGCCAAACCTGGGGTTGCTTTTCGGCCGAAACCTCCACCGAGTAGTGGCGTATGCACATCAATATTATCTTTTTTTATGTCAATCGCTTTGGCTACAACGTCTCGCACTTGGCTTGGGCCTTGCGAACCCGCAATAATCAAAGCTTTGTCGGCTTCTACGCGAGCAATTGCTCCGTTTACCTCCATTTGGGCGTGAGTAGCCATTGGCGTGCGGTATTCTTGCTGGAAAATCTCGGCTTTATTATCCTTCAAAATACTTTTTGCACTTCCTTCTTTTTGAATATTTACTCCTTTTCCATTCCCAACCGTGACGAGTTTGATTAAATCGGCTTGTTGAGTTTTGTTGGGCGTATTCCACTCAACTACTACTTTTTTAGCGGCCGAATCGGCAGCATAGAAACTTTTGGCCACAACTGCCAGCAAATTTCCTTCACGAACAATCTTTACTACACCCGCAGATTTTGCTGCTTCGTTGCTATCGACAGATTTAATCGTACCATCAATGTAAGGCGATTGTACCAAAACCGCATAAAGCATATCGGGCAACTCACTATCGAGTGTATATTTTGCCGTTCCCATTACTTTGGGCTTTAAATCTACTCGCTTAACCTCTTTTCCTATTATTTTAAAAGCCGATTTTGGTTTAAGCGTTGGCGTTTTTGGCTCGTCCCATTCTTTAGTTGAGGCCGCAATTTCACCGTAAGTGGCTTTTTTTTCACCCGATGAAAGTGTGCCATTTTCGGTTTTTACGGTCGAAATATCTACGTTCCATTGTTTGGCGGCGGCGGCTTTTAGCATTTCTCGCATGGTAGCGGCTACTTCTCTAACTGGCTCGTAAAGACTTGATGTTGAGCTACTTCCGCCCGTATTTACATTGTCGATTAGGCCACTGCCAGTATTGGCGTGTTCGACTTTTATTTTATCCAGCGAAACTTCGAGTTCTTCGGCGGCCATCATTGCCAAGCCCGTCCAAACTCCTTGACCCATTTCAATTTTTGGCGATTTGAGCAAAATAGTGTTATCAGCCAATATTTCAAACCAAAAATCAGGTTTTAGCGTGTTAATCGAAGCTGGTAAATCCATAGCTTCGACCTTCTGAGCGGTAAAACGTCGCATCGGCGAGCAACCCAAATAACTTGCAACGACAGTTCCGCCCAAAACGATTGCTCCTCTTTGTAAGAATTTTCTACGAGAAAACTCTTTCTTTGTATTATCTTTTGACATAGTATTTTAGAGTTTTTGGTTAGAGATTTCGGCTGCTCTTTTGATGGCTTTGATGATACGTGGATGAGTTCCACAACGGCAAATGTTAGTAATGCCATTTTTAATATCATCATCACTCGGATTCGGATTATCTTTCAATAATTTGGCAGCGGCCATCATAAATCCAGACTGGCAATAACCACATTGTGGCACTTGCTCTTCCATCCAAGCCTGTTGAATTGGGTGTAAATTTGCTTCATTTTCCGAAAGCCCTTCGAGCGTAATTACGTCTTTTCCCGCAATGGTTTCGACAGGAACTGAACACGAACGAACTGCTTCACCATCAATATGAAGTGTACAAGCTCCGCACATGGCCATTCCGCAGCCAAATTTAGTTGCCGTCAATTTGAGTTCGTCTCTGACAACCCAAAGCAGAGGTGTGGCAGGGTCAACGTCGGTGCTCGTTGGTTTGCCGTTTATTTTAAAGTCTATTTTCATTCGTTTTTATATTTTGTTAGTTTGAATTTATTGGTGAAATGATTCTCAAAATGATAATTTGCTGATGATTGGTATATCATAGTTATTTCATTGCCGTCTGCTTTAGCTGACGGATGAAATATAGAAAAAAACAAATTGACTTTAGTCAAAAAATGACTGTGAGTTTGACTAAAGTCAATTGTGCTTTGAGTCAATGTTATCCGTCAGCTAAAGCAGACGGCAATAAATCTTTGTCAATTTATTTACTCATCACTAAAATATCTTCAACTTCCAAAATTGCTTTTGAATAACCTTTAGTTGAAATATTAATCATAGCTTGTCCAAGTTCAGCTAAGGTACTAAAATAATTTGGGAAAAGTTTTCGTCCAAGCGGGTATAACCACGAGATATATTTATAATACGGCAATGTATTTTTCAAGCCTTTAGTTGGCAACATAAAAGCGGGGCGAAAATTAAAAACGGCCTTGAAAGGAAGCTTCATCAAATCGTTTTCGGTTTTTCCTTTTACTCTTGCCCACATGCTTTTTCCTTGCTCAGTGCTATCAGTTGCTGAACCCGAAATATAACAAAATGTCATTTCTGGATTTACCGAACTTAATTTTTCTGCAAAATTGAGCGTAAGCGTATGCGTCAATTTAAAATATTCGGGTTCTTTCATGCCAACCGATGAAACTCCTAAACAAAAATAACAAGCATTATAGCCGCTTAGTTGTTTCAAAATTGGTGAAATATCATAAAAATTAGCATGAATGATTTCTTTCAATTTTGGGTGAATAACGCCACAAGGTTTGCGATTAATAACCAAGACTGATTCCACATCCGAACGATTGAGAGCTTCGTGCAACACACCTTCGCCCACCATCCCCGTTGCACCTGTAATAATTGCTTTTATTTTCATTTTTAATTTGAGGAATTAGATTCTATTTTTTGTAGTTTAGAACTTTTCAAATGACTAATTAGAAGTGTTTTAAATAACTGTTGACTCGTGGAGCGGTACGCCGCCCGCAATTGACTGTGGACTACAAATTAAATCCCAAATCATCTCGAAGCCTTGTTCGATAATTTCTTGCTGTTGGTCAATTGGTTGAGTTAAAACGTACTGGTAAATTCCCAAAATTTGACTATTGACAAGCGTATAGAGCAAATCATTCGGCATTATTTTTACATCGCCGCTGGCTTTTGCTTTTTCTATAAAAGCGATGTGCATTTTGCTTTGTTCGTGCAGCACTTCGGCTGGAATTTGTGCTAAATGGGGCGAAAAATGCACTTGTTGAATATAATAAAACTTAGCTTGATTGACCAAAGCCCAATTGATTGTGCTAAAATAAAGTTTCCGAAAAGACTCTTTTATGCTATCGTTGGTGATTATTTTACTCGTCAAAATTTGGTTTAACTCATTTTTGATATTTACGTAAAGCTCTTTAATCAAAGTTTCTTTCGTTGCGAAATAATGAAAAAGTGTTCCATTGGCGACTCCTGCATCTTTAGCAATTTTGCTGGTAGGCGTGCCATGAAACCCAAATTCAACGAAAAGTTTTAGGGCTGTATCAAGTATTTTTTTTTCTTTATCCATTTAATAGATTGACTAATCAGTCGATGCTCAAAACAACAACATATCTTTTCAATAAAAGTTTCATGTTAGTTGAATTTTTATTACAATATGAAATAGTTTTTCAATGATTTTTATGGTAACTCTTAATCTGGGCAACGCTGGCAGGGTTCAAAACCCTGCCAGCGTTTATCTCTATAGAAAAATTACTCAAAAATCCCCGTAGGATGTCCATCAAAACTGACGGTATTTTTATTTTGTTGATAGTTATTGATGCCTTCTTCGCCTTGTTTATCTGCCCAATGATTTAATTCTTCTCGTTCGTGGCGGTAATCCATAAACGGCACTGCCATTCCACAAGAAGTTTGCACGATTGCGACTTCTACATCAAAAATTTGTCTTGCTCCAGTATATTTCGGGAAAAGATTGATGTATTCTGCCCATTCGGCATCACGTGGATGATAAGTTTTGGCTGTTCCGTAGAGTCTCAAAATCAATGGTTTTCCCTCGAACGCACAAAACATAATCGTCATTCGGTTGTTTTCTTGTAGATGCGTAGCAGTTTCGTTGCCACTACCAGTCACATTGAGCCACATTACCCGATTTGGGCTAAGGACTCGAAACGAATCCATGCCTTTGGGTGAGATATTTACAATGCCTGTACTCATAGCCGTTCCTACGAAAAAGAGTTGCTGTTTTTCGATGAAATCTTT
>JBKBSS010000010.1:0-2388 GCA_046291385.1 Emticicia sp.
GTCTAACTCGTCATCTGACATATCATGTTTGTTTGTGTTCATTGTAAAAGAGGTTAATTTTCTTTGAAGTCGGAGCTTCGTAAAGCCCTTTCTTCTTTCAAAATCATTTTTCTGAGAGCTTCTCTGGCTCTTGAAAGGTTTGATTTTGAAGTTCCAACAGAAATTCCGAGTTGATTACTTATTTCCTCGTGCGAAAAACCATCAATTACGAAAAGATTAAATACCATTTTGTACCCAGACGGAAGCCGCTGGATAAGCATAATAATTTCATCGTGATTGAGTTGGCTTAGGGGGCTGCTATCATTGGAAGAAACATCGTAGGCTTCTTCAATATTTTCGTGGAAATAATGCTTTTGTTGACTCCTATAAAAATCAAGGGCAGTATTGACAATAATCCGTCTGAACCACGCCTTAAACGGGTATTTTGAATCGTATTGGCCGCCTTTTGTAAAAACCTTCAAGAAGCTATCGTTTACGATTTCCAGAGCTTCGTCACGGCTCTGAGTATATCGCACACACACGCCCATAGCAAACCCATAGAACTGCCGATAGAGTTTTTCTTGACTCTTGCGGTCACCTCTTACACTCTTTTGGAGTAACTCTTCGGGGCTTTCGTTTGGCAGATTGTTCGCCATGAAGTGTTTACGTAGTTTTTAGCTAAATGGTTGCGTTTCGATTAAAATATGTACCAATATTAGTCAAAAAATGACATCTAAGCAAGCATTTTATATAGTCTTAACGTAAGTTGTAACTAATAAAGTTAATCGTAAAATTAGGACACTGATGACACTGATTTTTACAGATTTACACTGATTTCTAAATAAAATTTTATTTTTATGAGTGAAAATCAGCCAAATTTGCGTCATCTGCACGGTCTGCCGTTGCGGTTTCAGTTTTTGAAGGTTACAACTTGAATTAGTCTTAATGGACAATAAAGACTTTTACATAAGCAGCCTTTGGGCTTCGTCTTTTAGCATTTTTAGAGCTTCGGCAGTTGGTTGTTGATTTTCGTTGATTACTTTTTCAAAGATTTTCTTAGAAAGATTTATCGAAGCTGCATCGGGCGAAATTTCGGAGGCGGATGTATTAATCAAAGCCACAACATTATTCATCGCAGAACGTGTTTTTTCCCAAGTTTCGTGCGAAATATAAACCTGTTGGGCGAGGTTATGGTTAAATTCTTCTCTGATTTCTTGCAATAAAACTCGTTGATAATCAATTATTTGTATATCTGGGCTGCCGAGGCGGATGAGTAAATTAGTGGGCGTGATTCGCTCCAAAAAAAGTGTCATACGCTCGTAGGCTTGTAGGCGAATGGGCGTGATGATTTCGATAGTTTTTACTTTTATATCCAGTTCTTTCTGCTCAAATTGTTTTTGTAGGAAAGTCTGAATCGTGAGATACATTCCGTATAAAACAGCGGCGGCTGGAATCAATATTTTGAGTAATTCGACGATAGATTGCATTATTTTCATTTTTATTCATCACAAAAGTAAGGTAAGCAAATGGTGCTTCAAAATCTTTTTAAGGAAGACTTCGCTCTAAGCGAAGTCTTCCTTTGAATTTCCATATATATTTGCAGCATGGTAACTTTTTCAGAAATAGCACGAACAGAAATTTTAAAAAGCCTCAATTCTCCACAAATTCCCGAAGGCTACGCTTTGCGAGTGGGCTTGAAGGGCGGAGCTTGCTCGGCAACGTATCTTTTAGGGCTTGATAAGGCCGCCGAAAACGACGAAATTTATGACATAGAGGGCGTCAAAGTGCTGATAGATAAGCGGCATTTGATGTATTTGATTGGAGTAAAAATCGACTACGCCGAAACCGAATCGGGAATGGGTTTTACGATTGAGAAAGATAATTAGAGAGTCCACGGTCAACATCAGACCGACGATGCGGTTGGCAGTCAACAGAGGTTTTTTCTTTTTTTTAACGCTACCGATTGAAAATTGAAGACTGTTAATTGCTGATTGTCAACCGTCTTTGGCATGGTTTTCGATGAATGGTTATGGTAATATTTTATCAGAAAAAAGCATTGGAGTTTCTTAAAAAACATATTTTCCTAATACTTTCGGTAGTTTTGTTTGGAGTTGCGGCATTAAACTTTTTCATTTTTGAGAAAGATGCTCCCGCTGCTTCGGAGCAGCACTACATATCTTCGATTAGAAGTAGGGTAAAATCGAAAATAGTGGTTTCGAAAAATGAGTTGGTCAATGTAGCTACACAGTACCAAAAATCTTCGGGAAATACCTTTTTGGATTTTGAAACGCCCACGATTTATCCTTACTACGTTTTTCGTAATGGACAGTTAGTGTATTGGTCTGACCACCGATATGTGCCTGATTATCAGCAACTGGCGAAGGGCGAACAAGCCATTTTACTAAATTC
>JBKBSS010000010.1:2488-21114 GCA_046291385.1 Emticicia sp.
GGCATTCCGTTTATTTTCTACGAGTCGAGTTTGTTTAATCCTAAGTTTCTGACTGTCAGTGAGTTAGCTCCATCTTTGGGCGATTTGCAGCTCAATGCCATCGTTGTTTTTATATTGGTAGTTTATTTGGTACAGAGTTTTTATCGTTCTACGCTTTACTATAAATTGCTCAAATCTCCGAAAGTTGTTCAGAATATTCTATCGGTTATATTGGTCATAACTGCAATTTTCTTCACTTTTGTTTTTTACCGAAATCTTTGTAATATCTACGAAAAATCGCAGTTTAGCCTTGACCTTTCGTTGAGTATTTCGTTTTCTGCCCTAAAAATTGCTACTTTATCGTTTTATCTACTTTTATCGGTGATATTCTTTTTGGGAACTCATCTACTAAGTAGCTTATTTTTAAGAATAAATAAAAATACAAAAAAAGGAATCTTAAATTGGTTACTGGGCTTAATAATCGGCCTAATTATTATCACGATTTTAGACCAATTTAGAGGAATTTATATCTTGACTGGCGTGTATTTTTTGCTGGTTTATCTCTATAAATACCCACGTTTTTTGTATAGTTTCAAGTACAAAACCACGATTTATTTCTTCACGGGTGCGTTTGTTTTTGCTTTGATTGCGATGTACGTGATTCGAGCCGAAGAACAGAAAAAAGACTATTTTGATAAGCAAAATTTTGGACAAAAATATTTGGCCGAAAACGATTTGTTGGGCGAAGGCTTACTCATAAGAGTGATTCAGACCATAGCACAGGATACTGCAATTCGACAATCCATCACTCGCCAAACGCTCGCCCGTGAACAAACTCAGCAGTTGGTAAAGAGCAAACACCTTGATTTGTATTTCGACCGCTACGATACCGAAGTGCTGGCTTTTGACCGCAACGGAAACTCGCTGGATATTACGGAAGGCTCAAGAAATCTTTCTTTTTATGAAGAAACTTTCAAGCAAGCCGCTTACAAAACTTCAAATCCTTCGGTGTTTTTTATCAATGACGTTGGAAATAATTTTATCAAGCAATACCTAACTTTTATTCCGATTCAAGAAAATTCAAGTTTGGTTGGCTACGTAGTGCTTGATTTGAAACTCCGTGATGAATTTGCTCAAAGCGTTTATCCAGAATTATTGTTAGATAAAAAATTTACGCAAACGCCCGATACAAAAAATTATAGTTACGCAATTTTTGATAAAGCTAATCGCTTGATATTCAGTTCGGGAAGTTATAACTACGTCAGAAAATTGCCTGTCAGCACTTTGTCAGATTCGACGCTTTATGAAAAAGGTATTGAATTAAATGATTTCAAGCACGTTGGTAAAATTGGACAAAATGGACGAAAAATTGTGATTTCGGCCAAATACCAAGTGTGGCGAAATTTGTTTTCTAACTTCTCGTTTTTGTTTTTACTTTCGGTGCTTTTCATCATTATCGTCATGATTTTGTATGCGATTCGCTACGGTTTGAAAAACCTTAACGTCAATTTTGCCACCAAAATCCAGCTTTATATCAATGCCGCATTTTTGTTGCCGTTGTTGTTGGTGATTATCATTACGTTGAGTGTTATCGACTCTACTTTTATCAGTAATCAAGAAAAAGGTTATCTTGATAATACCAAAAATATCACTTCTACGGTTCAGCTTCAACTCGAAAGTTTTACTCAAAAACGCATGAGTAGGGCGTTTTTGGAGCAAGAAATCAATGATTTGGCCCGTGATACAAAACTTGACATTAACTTTTATGGCCTCGATGGAAAACTTGATTTAACAACTCGACCATTGGTTTATGAATACGGTTTATTATCAAATTTTATTAATCCAGAAGCTTATCGCCGAATCATCGAAGAGAAGGAAAACGAGGCTTTACTGCCCGAATCTTTGGGAAGTTTGAATTATAAAACGGCTTATATGAGCATCAAAGGCCATGATAGTAAGCCAATTGGTGTAATCGGAATTCCATTTTTTGATGCTAAACCAACGCTTGACCGCCAAGTAACCGATGTTGTGGCGTCGATTTTAAGCGTTTTTGCGTGGTTATTCTTGATTTTATTGATTTTATCATATTTCGCCTCAAATGTTCTGACAAATCCGCTTCGTATGGTTGCTCAGAAATTGAAAAAAACCAATTTAGATGAATTGAATGACCGCTTAGAGTGGAATTCGGACGATGAAATTGGTATTTTGATGCGTGAATATAATAAAATGCTGAAAAAACTGGAAGAGAGTAAAGTAGCACTTTCGATGAGTGAAAAGCAAACGGCATGGCGAGAAATGGCCAAACAAGTGGCTCACGAAATCAAGAATCCATTGACACCGATGAAACTTTCGATTCAGCAATTACAACGAACGATTGTGGTTGATAACCCAAAAACCAAAGAACGCATTGAGCGAGCCTTAAATTCATTGACTGAACAAATTGATAATATCAGTGAAATTGCAAACTCATTTTCTGAATTTGCCAAAATGCCTGTGCCACGCAATGAGGTTTTCGACCTTGTGCCGCTGATTCAGAAATCGGCCGATTTGTATGCTGAAGATGAAAGAATTTCATTAAATGCCTACATCAAAGAAAAAGAAGCGTGGGTTGTGGGCGACCGCCAATTTATGAGTCGGGTAATTACTAACTTGATTATCAACGGAATACAGTCAGTTCCGAAAGAAAAACGTGCGATTATTAATCTTCGTCTGTACCGCAATGAAGATGATAATATTGCCATTATCGAAATTCAAGACAATGGTTCGGGTATTCCAGAAAACATTCGTCAGCGAGTATTTATTCCGAACTTTACAACCAAAGTTGGTGGTTCGGGACTTGGCTTGGCAATGGCTCGTAGGGGCGTAGAACACGCAGGCGGAAATATTTGGTTTGAAACCGAAACTTACCGAGGCACGACTTTCTTCATAGATTTGCCGTTGGCGATTAGATAGCAATATCTTTTTAAGTGAAACTTAGCGTTCCTTACTACCTTAGTGGTAAAAAACTCTTAATTTGCACAAAAAATGTGCAAATGAATTTCTTCGACATTAATCATATACTTTTTGAGTTTTTGGGCGTAAAAATGAGCCACCTCGAATTTTACGCAACGCTTACGGGCTTAGTGGCGGTCATTCTTTCGGTGCGTGAAAATGTATGGAGTTGGATGCTGGGATTAGTAAATGTTGTGTTGGCATTTGTGATGTTTTATCAGATTCAGCTTTACCCTGATATGTTTCTGCAAATCTTCTTTTTTATCACAAATATTATTGGTTTCTGGCAATGGAAATTTCCGAAAAAACAAGAAGCGAATTTGCGTAATGAGTTGAAAATAAGCCAATTATCGTTACAACAATTTGGTGTCTATTCATTCATTGGTTTAGTTTGTACTTTTCTACTCGGAACATTTGCCAAGAATTTGAGCGAGCTAATTCCGCAACTTTTCAGCAAACCAAGTGCATTTCCGTACATGGATTCGTTTACGACCGTAATGAGTATTTTTGCTACATTTTTACTCATCAGAAAAAAAGTTGAAGCATGGTGGATGTGGCTCGCCATTGACATCATAAGTACTTATATGTATTTTGTGAAAGAAGTAAAACTTTATTCGTTGCTTTATGCGGTCTTTTGTGTAATTGCACTTTTCGGAGCAGTTAATTGGACAAAAGAGTATCGTAAAACTGTTTGATTTATTCATCAGTACAGTACAGGAATGTTACATGATTTTTTAGGATTAAAATTGTATTTCCTTTTTACAAACATTCAGCGAAATGTCGCACCGCATTAATCATTCAACATTAATCATTTATCATTAATTAAAATGCTCAGTAACGATATTATTCAACAAAACAACGAAAAATTACAGGCCGACCACCAATTTAGATTGGCATATTTGACCGAACTTCTCGACCGTAAAGGCATTGATATTCAAACAATTATTGATAAAATTAAGGCTTTTCAAGTAGCTATTCCGAGTTGGGCTTTGGGAACGGGCGGCACTCGTTTCGGACGTTTTGCGAATGGCGGCGAGCCAAGAAATTTAGAAGAAAAAATAGAGGATGTAGGTTTGATTCACCAATTAAATCGCTCATCGAATTCGATTTCTTTGCATATTCCGTGGGATATTCCATCGGATGCCAATGCTATCAAACAATTATTGAAAGCCAACGATTTGACGATTGATTCGGTCAATTCTAATACTTTTCAAGACCAAAAAGACCAGCCTTTTTCGTATAAATTCGGCTCACTTTCGCACACAAAAAGCGAAGTGCGTGACTTGGCGATTCAGCACAACATTCAATGTGTAGAATACGGCAAAATGCTTGATTCTAAGGTACTTACTGTTTGGTTAGCCGATGGTTCAAACTTCCCTGGACAATCGCACATGAGAAGTGCATACCAACGTACAAGCGATTCGTTATCAAGTATTTACAAATCAATGCCTGACGATTGGACGATGCTAATTGAGTATAAGCCTTACGAGCCGCATTTCTACTCAATGGTGGTTCCTGATTGGGGAACTTCGTACTCGCTTTGCCAAACGGTGGGAAAAAATGCTCAAGTTTTGGTGGATTTGGGCCACCATTTGCCAAACACAAACATCGAACAAATTGTTGGACGTTTGATGCACTTTGGCCGTCTCGGTGGTTTCCACTTCAATGGCTCAATGTACGGCGATGATGATTTGACAACGGGAAGCATCAAACCTTACCAATTCTTCTTGATTTTCAATGAATTGGTTGACGGAATGCAAGACGCAAGTATAAAAAATCCGCCATTGGCATGGATGATTGATGCAAGCCACAACACAAAAGACCCAATCGAAGATTTATTGCAGTCGGTCAATGCGATTTTGACTACTTACGCAAAAGCACTTTTGGTTGATAGAGTAGCTTTGGCCGATGCTCAAGAAAATAACGATGTGTTGCGTGCCGAAGAATTATTGCGTGATACTTTCTTGACCGATGCAAGAGCTTTAGTAGCAGAAGCAAGTCGCCAAGCAGGTGGAGCAATCGACCCAATCGGAACTTTCCGTGCAGGAAAAGTAAGAAGTGGCTTGGTTGATAAAAGAGGGTTTGGTGTGGCTACGGGGTTGTAAGAAGAATTTACGACGGGGTCCCCGTGCGATTTAGGAATTACGATTTACGAATAAAAAAATTGCTGGGCGAATAAATATGAAGAATGTAAGTGAGGAAGTAATTATTAAAACTTTAATTTTTATTGAAGAAAATAAAGGTCTTATTTCGAGGTATCTGTTTGACAAATACATTACAATAACGTTCTTATTTGATGAGAGTTTCAATATAATTCCGAAATATCTTTTAGAAAAACAATATATTGAAATAGTGAAAGAAGACGGTGCAATAAATATTTATATAACTGAGGAAGGGAGACAATTTACTCGCTCTACGAAGTTTGAAACGGAAACGCCCAGTTTTCGCACAACATAACTTTAAGAAATTTCGCACAGCGTTGAAAAACGCTGAAAGCGTTAAACTCGAATAGCCCCGATTGAAAAATCGGGGTCAAGAAATAAGAAGTAAAACCAACCGCATCGGCGGTCCGACCTGAAAGAGTTGAACAACATAATGGCATATTTAAGTTTAACCCTTTTAGGGTTAGTTCACTTTTTTAAATAAATTTTTCCCCGATTTTCAATCGGGGCTACTCATGATAAACACCGTTGGCGTTTTTAGTCGTGTGAAATTACCGAAACTGAATCCAGTATTCAGACCTTTATGACCAAAATATAATGAAAGTAGCCTTATTTATACCTTGTTATATCGACCAGTTTTATCCGAATGTGGGTATTGCTACACTACAATTACTCGAAAAATTGGGTGTAGAAGTCGCATTTCCGATGAAACAAACTTGCTGTGGGCAACCAATGGCCAATGGTGGTTGTGAGCAAGATTCCAAAAGTGTTTACGAACATTTTGTTGATACTTTTGCAGATTTCGATTACATCGTTACGCCTTCGGGAAGCTGTACTTATCATATCAAAAAGCATTACGATATTATTGAGCAAACGCCAGCCGTTCAAAAAGTTAGGAAGTCGGTTTACGAATTAGTCGATTTTATCGAAAATGTTTTAAAAATAGAAGAAATACCTGTCGATTTTCCGCACAAAGTTGGTTTGCATTTGAGCTGTCACGGTCAGCGTGGACTCCGTCAAGCCAATGCTTCCGAAATTACGGGCGTGCGAGCTGGACAAATTTCAAAGTTACTTCGTAAACTAAAAGGCATTGAACTGACAGAACTCGACCGAAACGACGAATGTTGTGGCTTTGGAGGAATGTTTTGCGTAACCGAAGAAGCAGTTTCGGCACGAATGGGACAAGACAGAATTTCTGACCATTTACGCAACGGAACAAAGGTTTTGACAGGGGGCGACGTTTCTTGTTTGATGCACCTCGAAGGCATCGTAAAACGCCAAAACGCACCAATAAAAGTAATGCACATTGCCGAAATTTTGAACGGAAATCAACCATGAGCCACCAAAATCACCCAGAATTAGCCGAAGCTTTTAATAAAGATTTCGAGCGTACAACTTGGCACGACGAAACACTTTGGTTTGTGCGTCAGAAGCGAGATAAAGCGGTTTATCCTATTCCAGAATTTCAGGATTTACGCACTCTGGCATCCGAAATCAAAGACCATACATTGAGCAATCTTGATAATTATCTCATCGAATTTGAGCAAAATGCCATAAAAAATGGCGTGAAAGTGCATTGGGCGGCCGATGCTGCCGAGCATAATCAAATTGTGATGGAGATTATCAAAAATTCGGGTAAAGTTGAGGGAAGAAACCCTCGTTTGGTGAAAAGCAAATCAATGCTTACCGAAGAATGTCATTTGAATGGTTTTCTCGAAAAAAATAACATTGATGTAGTTGATACCGACTTGGGCGAACGCATCGTGCAGTTCAGAAACGAGCCACCGAGCCATATTGTGTTGCCTGCCATTCACCTCAAAAAAGAAGACGTAGGCGAAACTTTTCACGAACATTTGGGTACAGCCAAAGGCGAAAAAGACCCGCAGATTTTGACCGAAGCAGCTCGTCAGCACCTTAGGGAAAAATTTGTAGCAGCCGATGTTGCTCTTACGGGCGTAAATTTTGCGATTGCCGAAACGGGTAGTTTTGTAGTTTGTACCAACGAGGGCAATGCCGATTTGGGCGTAAATTTAGCAAAAGTTCATATCGCTTGCATGGGCATCGAAAAGATTATTCCGAAACTTCATCATTTATCAGTTTATACTCGATTACTCGCCAGAAGTGCTACTGGTCAGCCAGTTACAACCTATACTTCGCATTTTACAAAGCCAGTAGAAGGCAAAGAAATGCACATCGTGATTGTGGATAATGGCCGAACGCAACAGCTCGGTCGAGCAGATTTTAGAAATTCTTTGAAATGTATTCGTTGCGGGGCTTGTATGAATACTTGTCCAGTTTATCGCCGAAGTGGCGGACATAGCTATGATTTTACAGTTCCTGGCCCAATCGGTGCGATTCTTTCGCCAAATATTGATTTGCATAAGCATAAAAGTTTGCCTTTTGCAAGCACGCTTTGCGGTTCTTGCTCCGATGTTTGTCCAGTGAAAATTGATATTCACGTACAGCTTTATAAATGGCGACAAATTGTTGGTCAAGCAAACGAACTTCCTGTTACAAAAAAATGGGGGATGAAAGGTTTAGCAAAAGTTCTTTCGATGCCAAAAGTGTATGATTTAGGCGGAAAATTGGCTCGTGGAGCTTTGCGGATTTTACCGCATGGATTGACACACAACCAAAGCATAAATCCGTGGGCGAAAGCAAGAGAATTGCCCGATGCTCCGAAGCAGAGTTTTAAAGAATGGTATGAGGAAAATAGGAAATAAAAATGACCAGTAGAGAAAAAATATTAAGTAGCATAGCCACCAATAAACCTGCATTGGCAATATTGCCAAATGTGCCAATTTTTGAAGGTGATGGAAGCATCGAAAGATTCAAAATCGTGCTGGAAAGCATTGGCGGAACGGCTGTTGAGCTTGCATCAAAAGCCGAGTGTCAAGCAGCAATTGATAAATATTACCATGATTTAGTAAATGTAGCTTCCGATATTGTCAAAGCAAACGTTGCCGTAAATCTTGGTACGACTAAAGAAATTTTAGAACAAGTTGATTTAGCCGTGATTCAAGGCGAGATTGGTGTGGCTGAAAACGGCACAATTTGGGTTCCTGAGAGCAATATGCTCAATCGTGCTTTGCCATTTATTACCCAGCACTTGGTTTTGGTGCTTGATAAAAGCAATATTGTTGCCAATATGCAACAAGCTTATGACAAGCTCGAAAGTGTAGGGAGTTACGGAGTTTTTATAGCTGGCCCCTCAAAAACGGCTGATATTGAGCAGTCTTTAGTCATTGGAGCTCACGGGGCAAGGAGTATGATGGTGTTGATTTATTAGCCACTCCCTTCGACAATTCCATTGGGGCTACGCTCAGGGAACGGGGAACTGCCTACTGAGAATTGAAGACTATCTTACTTCACCATCCAGATTTTCTTCAAAACTTCCATCAAATCATCACGGTAATTTGCGGCGATAGGTACGGCTTCTGTGCCGACCCAAACTTGATGACGCTCAATTTTTTTGACGTGGTTAAGATTAATCACAAATGATTTATGTACTCTGAAAAAATCAGATTTTGGTAGCATCTCGATAGCTTCGGTCATAGTCATGCGAGTGACGGTTTTTTTATCAGATTCCTTAAAGGTTAGATAATTGCCTTCAGATTCGACAAAAAGCAGGTTTTCGATGCTAATTCTGACCAAATCGTAGCCATCTTTTACAAATAAATAAGGTATTTTAGGTGCTTCTTCGTTGATATTCTCATAGGCTTTTTGGCAAGCCTTCATAAATCTACTAAAATCAATTGGCTTCAAAAGATAATCTAAGGCATTGATATTGAAAGCATCTACGGCGTATTGAGAATAGGCAGTAGTAAAAATTACAGCAGTATTTTTCGGTAAAAGTTGCGAGAAATCAAGCCCCGTAATATCAGGCATATTGATGTCGAGAAATACCAAATCAGTCGGCTGGCCGCCTGCGGATTTCTTCTTCAAGAAATCAAGAGCTTCCATCGCACTGACGAAGGTTTCTTGCAAATCAAGAAAAGTTACTTTTTTTGCGTGGGCTTTGATTACTTCCAGAGCCATTGGCTCATCATCTATGGCAATTGCTTTTAGCATTGAGTGGTTGTGGTTTGTTTACTAAAGTATATTTTCTTCAAAAAAATCATTAAATCCTTTGTTTTTCAATCCATCTTTCAAAATATTATCTCGTGTCCAAAATTCCGCTTCTAATTCGAGCGAAAGTGCTACATAAGTTGTATCATTTTCATCAATATTTTTACATAAATGATAAGCTTCTATAAAGTTTTCTGTGCTGATAAGTTCTTCATTAAAGAAGTGAATCTTTTGCAATACTGCATTCAGATAGCTCAATACTTCTTCCTCGTTTGCTTTCGATTTTTGAACTATCCGATTTCGATGCTTGAATAGTTCGGTGATAAGATAATTTGGGGTATAAAATTGGTAGGGAGAATCAAAGATTTTGGTACGAGTGCGAGAATCTTTTGTATAAATAGCAGCAAAAAGAATATTATGGTCAATGACAACTTTTTTCATGCTTCGGGTATGAATCTGCTTTTATTGTTTTTCCACCAATTGTTATTGATTTCTTCGCCTATTTCAAGAATAGATTCATCGAAATTAACTTTTCGGGCTAATTCTTCTAATTTTAGCCTTTCCAAAAATGAAAACAATATGTCTTTATCCATCAATGATTTATCAATGCTGATGATGTAGCGGTCGTGGCTGGTTTGCACTTCTATTGCATTCATACGTAATTTATTTTATGTGAAGTTACACATTTTTCGATTTACTTCAAATTCACTTCCAAAGCTACTTCAAAGATATTATTTTCGTTGGAGATTCTCAATGAATGTTTGTGCGGATAGTTTAACGCAAGGCGACGTTGCGTATTTTCGATGCCTGTCGAAGTACCAACTTCCAATTTATCAAATTGCTTAATGATGCTATTTCGGCACGAAAAACTTAGTTTTTGGTCGTGTATCTTGAAATTTAAGTCGATAAAACTTTCTTGCGTAATGCTGATACCGTATTTGAAGGCATTTTCGATGTACGGAATTACCAAAAGTGGTGCAATTTGCGTCGGTTGCTCGTCCCAATCAATGTTGATATTGATTCTGATATTATCTCGCTTCGGGATTCTCATTTTATTTAATTCCACAAAATCGTACAGAAATTGCACTTCTTTTTCGGCCGAAATTCGTTCGTTTTTTGTTCCTTCAACTACGTGTCGCATGATGCTCGAAAGCTGTTGAATACCTTCGGCAGTTTTTGGACTATCTTCAACAATGGCCGTTCCGTAGAGATTATTTAGCACATTAAACAAAAAATGGGGGTTTATTTGGGCTTTTAGTGCCTGTGTTTCAGCATTTATTTTTTGAGAGATAAGTTCCGCTTGTTCTTTGCTATTTTTAACGAAGTTTTTAATCAAACCGTAAGCAACGATAAAAAGTAAGAAAAAGTAGGAAAAAACAGAAGCTACAATTTCGTGATAATCTTTTAAAGTATATGTTTTTTTGTTACTAAAAAGTGATGTATGTTCAAAAGTATAAAATAGCCCTTCCCAAAATAAATTATATAAAATCAAAAGCCAAATCACGAATAATATGATGTAGGAAGTCTTACTTTTTTGCAGAATATATCGAAAGAAAAAAGTATAGAATATTTTGGCAATGAGTACTAAAATGTAGAATATAAACAAAAGAGCCATCAAAAGTATGATTGCTAATCCAATGATTAACCCAATTCCCATTTCTTCTTTTTTGGGTTTATCACAGTTACAATCATTGTATCCTTTATAGTATCCCGCTGATAAATTTTCAAAAATCTCATCAGTATTTGTTCCATAAAGAAATATTCCAACACTCAAAACAACTAAAATCCAAACACCATATTTATAAAGGAAACTTTGTGTTTTTTGTTGCCATAAAGGGCTATTTTTCAAGCCAAAGGTTTTTATGTAGTGTTTTAACATTTTCAAATATAATTTGTGATAAAATCAACAATTTCGAGAATACCAGCCAAGCCCCAAGTTGCAACTAAAATTTTGTGGAGGGTTGGGTTATACTTTTCGGGCGTATTAGCCTTTGTTTGAAGCATTCCAAAATGAAAAGTCAGAGCCAGTGATAAATGAAACAAACCTTTTAGCAATTCGTAATATTCGCCTCGTTGGTCTCTGTTCAATGCCATGTAAATGTAATAGCCAAACAAAACCAGCATAATGCTACCAAAGGCGTATTGTATAGGTTTTAGGTTTTTAATATTCATTTTGGTAATTATTTAGGGTGAAAACATGAATTTAAAAAAACTTAGCCAACAACACAACCAACATTCCAAACGATGCAATAAAATTCCAAGCCGAATGCAAAGCCACACCATAGCCAAAACCCAGTTTCATGCGTACGAAGCCCAGCACATAACCCGAAATTATTTGACTCGTAACCAATGGCAAAGCAAACAAATAATTGTTGATACCAGTGTAATTTGTGAGGTGTACTAACCCAAAACTGATAGCGATGATGTGAAAGATATATTTGAAGTTTCTTGCCCAAAATGTTTTTAAAATATCGTCGAAAGGTTTTGTAAAATAGTGAAATATTGGGAAAAGAACAATACAAGCGAAATAAACAAAGCCAATACTTTGTATAGAAATAAGTTCAGTGATTTTGACCAAATAAGTAATTGTTACGAGCAAAATGGAGACAATAAATGACACACCCCAACGGCTGTAATGTAACAAACCTCTGAATATTGCCTCTTCAACAATTGGAGCAAAAACGACTAACATCAAATACATCGACCAAGTATCTTCCCAACCTATTGATTTCGCACCAGTCAATTGTTTTGTAAAATAAATAATCGGAATTAAAATCGGTAAAAGTGCCAATTTACAAAGCAAAACCTTAAACAAGTACTGAAATTTCTCGGTTTTACTCATACTTGCATCTTCCGAAATGTAAAGCGGCTTGCGTACATAAGTCAAAAAATCATTGATAATTTGTTTTGCTCTGAAACTTCTTTTTGTGCCGAAAGTAAGTGCTGCGTTCATTATTTTGTGATGTTTAGGAATGATTGAAATATTTTTGATTTTGTGTTTTTGCCTTGTTTGATGATTCAAAAGTAGGAGGTGTTTTTGGTAGCAGAAAACCAATGTGACGAACTCCGCCAGCTTTGTGACCAATTATTCAATCCGTGTGATTTGCTTTGGCATAATAATTGGCATTTAATTGTTGAACGCAGCTATGCTTCGTTCAAAAGAGTGAAGAAAGTATAACAATTTATTGAAAGTATTTTCAGACTTTTACGTTAGATAAATAAAAAACACTTTAAATAATGATTCCCCTTTAGGGGTTAGGGGTATGCAATTTCTTTTTCCGACTTTTCTTTGGGGTTTATTGGCACTTTCTGTGCCTTTGGTTATTCATTTATTCAATTTTCGTCGAACCAAGCGAGTGTTTTTTACCAACGTGGCATTCTTGAAGGCCGTCGAAACCCAAACATCTTCGTTTCGTCGTATTAAGCAATGGCTCATTTTGGCTTCACGACTTTTGTTCCTTTTGTTTTTGGTTTTTGCTTTTGCACAACCTTTTTTGCCCGCCAAAAATGCTTCAGCAAATCGTAGTTCGGGTTTGGGCGTAAATAGCCTGTATCTCGACAATTCGTTGAGTATGCAAAACACCACCGAAAACAAACGTTACCTTGATTTAGCCATTACAAAAATTGATGAATTGCTTACACTATTTCGTCAATCACCTAATATTCAGTTGGTTACAAACGATTTTTCGGGTGAAGACCAGGCCGTGACCAACGGAACGAAAGTAAAAGACCGCCTTACTTCGGTAGGTTTTTCGTCAAATCCACGCACATTTGAAAGTATTTATAAACGCCAAAATAATCTCGCCCAAAAGCATAACCCAAGTGCAAATAATCAATTTTTTTGGTTTTCTGATTTTCAGAAAAGTACATCGGGCGATTTGAGCAAAATCAAGACCGACTCGCTCAATAAATTGTTTCTGGTGCCAGTTCAAGGCAAAAAAAACCAAAATGTTTTCACCGATTCGGTTTGGTTGGCTTCGCCATTCATTCGTGAAATGCAGAATAATATTCTTTACGTAAAAGTGTTTAATTCGGGCAGCGAAGAGGTAGAAAAACTGCCAGTAAAGCTATTTATTGACAACGCTCAAGCCTCAACGGCTTCGGTGGATATTGCTCCGAATGGCTCGGCAACGGCAACTTTCAATTTTACGGTAAAAGACAAAGGTTTTCATCGTGGAAAAGTTTCGTTTGATGACCAACCGATAACTTTCGACAACGATTATTATTTTGTGCTGAATGCTTCGCCAACAATTCAGGTTTTGCATCTTTATCAAGAACGCAGTGCGGCAGATTATATCGGAAAAGTTTTTGATAACGATAGCCTTTTCAATTACCGAGCATACAGTGCCACGAATGTCGATGTTGGACAATTTAAAAACGCCAATTTGATAGTTTTGGAAGGTGTGGAAACCATTGCAGGAACATTCCGTGCGAGCCTCGAAGAATTTGTGAGAAATGGCGGAAATATTTTGGTTTTTCCTTCGGCAAGACCCGACGTGATGTCATACAGTCAGTTTTTGGGCGGATTTGGTATTCAAGGAATCAACTTAAATAATCAGCCAGTTTTGCCACAAAGCCAGCAAGCGATTGCCGAACCTAACCGACAAAATCCGTTTTATATTGATGTTTTTGAACGTACAACTTCGCAAGGAGTAGTAAATACGCCAACCATGCAACCCGCATGGACTTGGAGTGGAGTAGGGGAAAAGATTCTGACGTTCAAGAATATGCAAAATTTTATCACTTCTACGCAAGCCTCGCAAGGACGAATTTATGTCTGTGCATCGCCTCTTGATAAACCTTATGGAAACTTCGCCGAACACGCTTTCTTTGTGCCAACGATGTTTAAAATTGCGTCGATGAGTACAAAACAAGAGCGTGCTGCCTATAACTTTAGTGAAGGAAGCATCAACTTAGATTTACCAAATGTCAAGAAAAATGTTACTTATAAACTCAAAAATATTTCGACTGTAAATAACAAAATTGAGATAATTCCCGTGCAACGAATCGTAGGAAATATGCTTACTTTAGAATTGCCAAAATCTTCGCAACTATCAGCGGGCGGCGAACCGTATAATCAAGTACTTGAATCGGGTTATTACGAGTTGCAATTAGACGGAAAAACTGAAAAATTGTTGGCTCTCAATCACGACAACGAAGAATCGAAAATGGATTTTTATTCGCCCGAAGAACTAAGAACATTCTTTGCAGGACAAAAAAATATCACCATTTTCGATAACCTGCTCGATGGAGATTTCGTGAAAACCTTCCAAGAAAGCAATGTAGGCACGCCACTCTGGAAATACTGCATAATGCTCGCCTTAGCTTTTTTATTGATTGAAATTTTGTTGATTCGATTTATGAAGGGGTAGTGAGAGAAAAGTTTTATTGCCGTCTGGGCAACCCCGTTGGTTTTAATTAAGTACTGGTACATAAGTAAACGAGTATTTTATTATTTGGTAAACTATTGATTATTAAGTACTTATCTCATGCCTTTTGTCTTTTGTCTCATGTCTTTTGTCTCATGTCTTTTGTTTCATATCTTTTGTCTCATGTCTTTTGTTTCATGTCTTTTGTCTCATGTCTTTTGTCTCATATCTTTTGTCTCATGTCTCATATCTTCTGTCTAAGTACTTAAAATAAAAGCCGTTCAAGAATCGAATTCTTAAACGGCTTTGGTCATGTATGATTAGTAAAGATTCTTAGAAAGACAACTTTACTTTTTTAATGAAATCGTTGGCTTTCTTATGTTTTGCATCAAATGCAGCGTTTAAAGATGTATAAACTATCTTTTTTCTGAATCTTTAGCTTTGATTTCTTTGGTTTGATTGATTGTTTTCATAATAATAAATCAATTATTTTTTAGAGAA
This sequence comes from Emticicia sp., assembly GCA_046291385.1. Classification (GTDB taxonomy): domain Bacteria; phylum Bacteroidota; class Bacteroidia; order Cytophagales; family Spirosomataceae; genus Emticicia. Next base: position 17,559 of record JBKBSS010000010.1, read on the forward strand.
ATCAAGGAGGCGTATTCCTTTGAAAAGGCTCATTTACCCAATCAGAAATGCCATGAATAGCGTAAAATAGTTCCGCCTTGTTCTTGATGGACTGCTACTCATAAATAGCATTTTTGCTTCGGGTTGAAACGTTAGAAATACCTGTATGGTTTTTATAACGGTTGAAACGATTGTTTCCATATTACCATTGTCACTTATGCTCATGTTATCAAAAGTTCCATCTTTTTTGACATTAACAAGTGCAAGGTTATATAGATTCGGTATTTCTATTTCTCTAAATTCAATTGCCTTTTAAATAGTTTTCTTCGAGCTAATACTTTCAAATTCAAAGCGATGACCATTCTCAAGAACTTTGATTATCCATATTACAGTTTTTAGCCCTATCTCAAACTCTCATTCAAAGCCTCTAAAGCATCAATGCCTGGGCAAAGAAGGTCTTCTTTGAGGGTATTTAATGGAGTTTTGGTTGTTTGAAGCACATCATGTAAAGCATTTGTATTTGGCTCAATATAGACTAAACCAGTTAAGATTTCGCCTTTTTCTTTGGCATTTTGCAGAGCAATCATCGCCGAAAGTTTATCTTCTGGATTCCATCCTTGGTGTAGTTTTTGCAATTGCAAAGCCGAACCGTCGTGCAAAGTTATTTCTTTTGAATCTTCATAATTTGCGGTGATTTCTTCCATAATTGGCACAAAATCTACGGTAGAAGTTGCTTCAATATGCTCACGTACATAATCATAAGATTTGGTCGAACCTACATTATTATTGAAAGTTACGCACGGCGAAATCACATCAATAAAAGCAAAACCTGGATGTTTGATAGCCGCTTTTATCAAAGGAATGAGTTGTGCTTTATCGCCCGAAAAACTACGAGCCACAAAAGTTGCACCTAATTCCATGCTCAAACCCACCAAATCAATGGCATTAAACGGATTTACCGAACCTGCTTTACTTTTCGAGCCATTATCAGCCGTTGCCGAATCTTGTCCTTTGGTTAAGCCATAGCAACCATTGTTCATGACCAAATAAACCATGTTGAGGTTACGGCGAATGGCGTGAACAAACTGTCCCATTCCGATAGAAGCAGAGTCGCCATCGCCCGAAACTCCGAAGTAAAGTAAATCACGGTTGGCGAGATACGCACCCGTTGCCACCGAAGGCATTCGTCCGTGAACTGAGTTAAAACCGTGCGAATTTCCGAGAAAATAAGCAGGAGTTTTTGATGAACAACCAATGCCCGAAAGTTTGGCGATTCGGTGTGGCTCAACCGACAACTCAAAACAAGCTTGGGCAATTGCTCCACTGATAGAATCGTGTCCGCAACCAGCACAGAGCGTTGATAAAGCTCCTTCGTAGTCTTTTTTAGTAAAATTTATTTTATTTTTTGGCAAATCTGGATGCCTAAAGGTCGGACGAACGTATGTCATGTTTTTGATTTACGAATGACAATTTACGAATTCGTAAATCATCGTTTTTTGTAAAATTATTTTCAAACTTTTATGCTGCTTGCTGAATATGTACCCCGAAAGGCATCATTAAATTTTCTAATTCTCTGAGGTATTCAGCCTTTAATTCTTCGTATTGCTTTACTGAAAACTGAGAAGATTCATCGTCGTCTTCATGTAGAGCAATCAAGCGATTTGTACTTCTTATTAATTCAAGAAGCCTCATTAATCTTGCTTGTTCTTGCTGTGTTAATGCTTCTGATTCCATTTTCTTAGAAATTAAGTTCAATAATTCCTTTATTGTTACCGTTTCGGTCATTCCCAAATTGAAATAGCCATTCTTTTTTCTCCATTTCAAAAATAGCATTTTTACGATGATTTTCAGGAAAAATAGGCACGAAATAACCATCTATTCCCTTTGTTTTGTCGAAACGCCATTTTCTTAATATATCAAAAGTCTTAATATTTCTTTCAAAATCTTGAAAATTGATAAATGTCACAATATCAATATCATTTGGATTTTGTTTTTGAGTAACAAAACTACCATCAACCCACTGATGAAAACCACTTGGAATTACATTTTTTATGGCATCCAAATACTGTAAATAATTTTCAAATAACGGTTTTCTTGTTTTAGATATTTCTATGTTGTCCACAAAAATAGCTTTAAAAAACTGCAAATCTGAATCAATTATTTCATAAGGTTTTAAGAAACCTTTCTCATCAAAGTTAATTAAATTCATCCAGAACTAAGCAATAGTCAGATTTTTACTAATTTCTTTCACAATTTTATCAGCCGTAATCGGCATTCCGTCATAATTCAAGACACGAATCAATTTCTTAGGATTGATTTCGAGTTCATTGATAAGCAACGAACGCATTTGGGCATCACGGTTTTGTTCGATAACAAAAACAATTTCGTGGTCTTCGATGAATTGCTCCACGTCTTTATTAAAAGGAAACGCTTTGAGTTGCATCGCATCAAGCACAACGTCTTGTTCACGCAATAAATCAATGGCTTCTTCCGACGAATAAGTTGATGTTCCGAAGAAAATCACTCCCAGCGGACTCATGTTTTTTTCTTGGTAGAAATGTGGTTTTGGCACAATTTCTTTGGCTGTGTCCCATTTTTTCTCCAAACGTTGCATATTTTTTACATAAACAGCACTGTCTTCGGTATAAACTGCGTATTCGTCACGAGATGTTCCACGAGTAAAATATGAACCTTTGGTTGGGTGTGTGCCTGGGTAAGTTCGGTACGGAATACCATCGCCATCAGAATCTAAATAACGCCCGAAACGTCCCATATTTTCTAAATCTTCGGCCGTATAAACTTTTCCTCGGTCATATTTACGCTCAGGATTCCATTCAAACGGCTCACTCATGTGGTCGTTCATGCCTAAATCTAAATCAGTTAGAACGATGATTGGCGTTTGTAAACGTTCGGCCAAATCGAAAGCATCGGCTGTTAATTCAAAACAATCTTTTGGATTGCTTGGAAAAAGTAAAACGTGTTTTGTGTCGCCATGAGAAGCATAAGCCGAAAGTGTAATATCCGATTGTTGTGTACGAGTTGGCATACCCGTTGAAGGGCCAGTTCGTTGCACATCAATCAAAACTGCTGGAATTTCAGCAAAATAACCTAAACCTAAAAATTCATTCATCAACGAAACCCCAGGGCCAGAAGTGGCCGTAAACGACCTCGCACCGTTCCAGTTTGCTCCGATAACCATTCCGATTGCCGCCAGTTCGTCTTCCGCCTGAACGATAGCAAAGTTTTTCTCGCCAGTTTCTTTATTTATACGGAATTTCTTGGCGTATTTTTCAAATTTCTCAACAACTGAAGTCGAAGGTGTAATCGGATACCATGCGGCAACGGTTGCTCCTGCATAAACAGCACCGAGTCCGCACGCACCGTTTCCGTCGAATAAGATTCTTTTGCCGACTAAATCACGTCTTTCTACACGAATTTCGAGCGGAAAAGTGAAGTTTTCCTGCACATATTTTACACCGAGTTGTAAAGCCTGCACGTTGGGTGCTACCAATTTTTCTTTACCCTTAAACTGCTCGGCTAAGAGTTGTTCCAGAACAGCAAATTCAATATCCAATAA
>JBKBSS010000110.1:0-9508 GCA_046291385.1 Emticicia sp.
TTTTGGCATCATCTAACACAAATCCTTGCTTACTTTTGCTCATCTATTTAAAATATATACATTAAACAAATCCTTTTTATAAGCAAACTGAAAAGTTGAAAATAATTACTCAACTTAAAATATTTGTTCATAATTAATTGATAATAAGTGAGTTACAAATTATTTTAAAAATTTTAAATCCAAGTATCATTTTATTCCGTTAGTTAAGTTAACAAATAACAAATGTAAAACTTAAACAATTAACATTAAAGCGGTGCGGCGTTCCGCAACAAAAATTCAATGAAAAAATTAGCAGCAGTATTCGTTTCAGCACTTATCTCATTAAGTACATTTGCACAAGAAAAAACAGTTATGGTAGGCGGAGCCGCCATGTATCCATCAAAAAACATCGTTGAAAATGCGGTAAATTCAAAAGACCACACTACACTTGTGGCAGCAGTACAAGCAGCAGGCTTAGTAGAAACCCTCCAAAGTGCAGGCCCATTCACGGTATTTGCTCCAACCAATGCAGCTTTTGGTAAGTTGCCAGCAGGAACGGTTGAAACTTTGGTAAAGCCAGAAAACAAAGCAACTTTGACCGCTATTTTAACTTACCACGTAGTAGCAGGAAAATTAAGTGCCGCTGACATCGTAGCCAAAATTAAAGCAGGCAAAGGAACAGCCGCAATGACAACCGTACAAGGTGGTACATTAAAGGCATCTTTGAAAGGTAAAAATGTAATCCTGACCGACGAAAAAGGTGGAACATCAACCGTAACAATCGCTGACGTAAACCAAAGCAATGGTGTGATTCACGTAATTGATACAGTTGTTTTGCCTAAATAATTCATCCGATAGTAATAGTAAAAAAGGTCAATTTATGAATAATTTTCATAAATTGACCTTTTTCTTTTAAGTTTCAGAGCTATAAAACTTAGGACTTAAATAGATGTAGCCTAAGATAGCGATGTAAAAAACCGTACCTTTGCGGTATGGATTATTTCAAAAAACTACTTGATTTATTAAAAATTGAGCGTGAAGAAGACCACGCACAATATCGAAAACTTACCGAACAATCTTCCGTTGCCGAGCGTCGTGCCAATGGCCTTACGTGGTATCCGATTGCTATCAGAGGCTCAGAAATGAGTCGTGGCGATTATATCACGGTTGAAGTCGAACGCACTACTCACCAAGATATTTCGCACCAATTGCGTACAGGGATGCCTGCCGTGTTCTTTGGCAATCACGACCCCAAAACAGACCGTATTGAAGGCACAATTTCGCACCAAAATGGCAATAAATTAAAAATTACGCTCCGCACCGATGAGCTACCCGATTTTGCCCGTGATGGAAAACTCGGCATCGACGTACTTTTTGATGATAATTCGTATGATGAAATGCAAGCGGCTCTCAAATCGGCCAACGAATTAGCCGAAAAACCCGAAAACTCTTTAGTAAGGGTTTTAACGGGTGAAAAGCAGCCAACTTTTAATGAAAACTTACACAAAATCTCATTCCCAAAACTAAACTCTTCACAAAACCAAGCAGTAGATAAGATACTTTCAGCCAATGAACTGGCTATCGTTCATGGCCCGCCAGGAACAGGCAAAACTACTACTTTGGTGCAAGCTATCAAGGCTTTAATCAAACAAGACAATCAGAAAATTTTGGTCGTTGCACCGAGCAATACTGCCGTTGATTTATTGAGCGAAAAACTCCACGAAGAAGGTTTAAGTGTGCTTCGAGTCGGAAATCCTGCACGAGTAACCGAGCGTTTGATGGCTTTGACTTTGGATGCAAAAATGACCGACCATCCGATGATAAAAAATGCCAAAACACTCAAAAAACAAGCCAATGAATACAAAAACATGGCTCATAAGTACAAGCGGAGTTTTGGAAAATCGGAGCGTGACCAACGCAAAGCCTTGTTTGATGAAGCCCACAAAATAATGAAAGAAGTGGGCAACACCGAACAGTATATCATTGATGATTTGGTAGCGAAAGCACAGGTAATTACGGCAACTTTGGTAGGGTCAAATCATTATACGGTGCGAAATGTAAAGTTTCATACCGTAGTAATCGACGAAGCTGGACAAGCCTTAGAACCCGCCTGTTGGATTCCGATTCTGAAAGCACAGAAAGTAGTTTTAGCAGGTGACCATTGCCAACTTTCGCCAACAATTAAGTCAAACGAAGCCGCAAAGGCTGGTTTAAGCACTACTCTACTCGAAAAATGCGTTGCACTTCACCCCGAAGCCGTTACACTTTTGGAAGAACAATATCGAATGAATGAGCAAATTATGGCACATTCATCAAAGATTTTCTATCAAAATAAGCTAAAAGCCCATCATTCAGTAGCAAAACGTTTACTTTTTCCAGAAGATTCGCCATTGGCTTTTATTGATACTGCTGGTTGTAGTTTTGATGAGAAACTGGAAGGCACAAGCTCAACTAACCCTGATGAAGCTGCTTTTTTGGTGAAACATTTGAGTGGCTTTGTAGAAGAATTGAAAAAGAAAATCGACACAAATAGTTTTCCAAGTATCGCAATCATTTCTCCCTACAAGCAACAGATTACGATTCTGAAAGAGCAAATCGAACACGCACCCGAATTACAAGAAGTTTCGGGTTATATTTCGGTCAATACGATTGATAGTTTTCAAGGGCAAGAACGAGATATTGTTTATATCAGTCTTACTCGTAGCAATGCCGAAGGTGCGATTGGCTTTTTGTCGGATATTCGCCGAATGAATGTAGCCATGACTCGTGCCAGAAAAAAACTCGTCGTCATTGGTGATAGTGCCACGCTTGCAAATTCTAATTTCTATGGTGAATTTATCAATTATACCCAAGAAATTGGGGCTTATCAGAGTGCTTGGGAGTGGATGTAAAGGACTTTACTTCTCCAATTTCTCAAGATATTCTTTAACAAGATTGTAAAATTCACGAGCATTTTCGACTATAACTTTGGCTTCTTCCTCAGTAATAATTGCCTCAAAATCATAGTCTGCTTCTTGCCGTAAATTGAACGCATCACGAACCCAAATGGACGTTTGTTTAGACATTCGTCCATTTTTCACGAATAATTCTTCATACTTCACAAGTGTTCCTTTATGGCTTTTAGCATAGACATTTTCTGTAAAAAGTAATGCACTTATACAGTAGTACATTGCATAATATGCCCTATTCACTGTTCCTAACTCAAAGCCTCCATGAAGATTGTATTCAGAGTTTTCCAGAGTAAACTCTGCTCGTTCAAGGGCTTTGAATGATTCTGCATATTGATTCATATAGAGATTCCTTCCCTCCGAATTTCCTGAAAGATAGGGTTTATTGATGTGGACAATCGTAACGATGAAATCGGTAAAACTGATATTAATTCACTATATTTCAAGCCTAATTCTGTGCTAACAGGTGAAATTTTAAAGATTTCTGCAGCACCTCTTGTCTCGGAGCTTTTCAAAACAACCGCGAAATCTATATCCGATTCCTCATTAAAATCACCTCGTGCATGAGACCCAAACAAAACCAATTGCGATAGTTCATCGCCGTATAGTTTTTTTAGTTCAGCTTTAAATTCTTCTGCAATTTGTCGAATAAATGGCGTCATTTCTATTCAAATTAAAGAATTATTTCAATAAACTCTGCAAAATCTTAAAATTCAACTTCTCATCAAAAATGGCTCGAATCGGAATTTCAAAATCTTCAACTACTTTACTTTATATTGTACCATTGCCCGATTTTAGGTTTAATTCATAGCGTTTTTCTTGCAATAAATATTGCTCAACTATTTCATTATCAGGGTCAATAATCCAACATTCTGCTACTTTATGAGTTTCATAATCATCAAATTTTACTCCCCTATCGTTCTTAGCAGTGCTTTTTGACAGAATCTCAACTACAAAATCTGGTACAGGAAAAAGCGTTTGTTCTTGTTTAAATTCTTTGGCCTTTTCATTCCCGAAAAACACAATATCTGGTTCGTAATCATTCCGACTAAAAACTGTCATTATTTTCTCGAAACCAACAAATCCCAATTCATGACTTATAACAATATATGCTCAATAACTTATACAACAAATCCGTTGCGTTATTATGCCGCTTCATCATAGGTTAATGTACAATCATTTCACCATTAATAAATTCGGCTTTCATCGACTCATCAATGTTATTGTAAAATTTCTCTCTACGTTGCCGTTCTTCACTAAGTCGAGCATTTACTTCTTGCATCAATATTACCGCATCGGGTAAATCTAAAATCTACTCTAAAAGGTTTTCGTGAAACATTTATTTTGACTTTTACCATAACAAGTCATAGATAAAAAATATTTATTCCCAAATTTTCATCAAAAAAAGAAACTGGGTCGCCTTAGACATTGCGGTGCAACGTCTCTACAATTTTTTCTACTCTCCCACTGGCTTTCTATATGCCTCAAACGGAATTTTTAGCAAACTACCCAAACGGGCATTTTCTTCGGGTTTCATGTGAGTATCAATACCATAAATGATTTTATCACGGTCGAGGGTCATGTATGTGCCGAAAAATCTATCCCAAATCGAAAAGATATTTCCGTAATTTGAATCAGTATAAGGCAGTACATAGTGATGATGCACTTTGTGCATATCAGGCGAGACAATTACCCAACTGATAGCATTATCGAGCCATTTCGGAATCACAATATTGGCGTGATTAAACTGCGAAAGTAACACCGAAATTGCCTGATACATAAAAACCATCCACATCGGAGCTCCCGCAATCACGATTCCTGCCGTAGTAAAAATAAAGCGAAAAACACTTTCACCTGGGTGATGACGATTAGCCGAAGTTGTGTCAACATTTGTATCCGAATGATGAATCAAATGAAATTTCCACATCCATTTTACTTTATGTTCCGTCCAATGTACAAACCACGCCCCTATCAAATCGAGCAAAAGCAAGCCAACAATTGTATAAGCCCAAAGTGGCATTTCGGGCAATAATTGCAAGATTCCAAAGTTATTATTTACCGCCCATTCGGCTGATTTCAATAAAATAAAAGCCAAAGCAAAATTAATAACAATTGTAGTGAGCGTAAAGAAAATATTGACTCCTGCGTGCTTAACTTTATTGTATTTAAAATTAAACAACGGAACGGCATATTCAGCCATCCAAAAGAGAGCAATGCCGCCAATCAGAATGACACTTCGGTGCGATGATGGAATTGTGGCAAAATAATTAATTATTGACTCCATAGCGTTTATAAGGGTTTTAGTTTGATAAGAATAATATAGACATTTTCGATATCTGGGCAAATCAGTACAATCTGTGTTTCATTTTGCGATAATATTAAGACACAGTTTTTTTAATAAGTCCAAAATTAGTACCTAAAACTTTCTTATAATAATTTTGTGAAGCCAATTGTTTAAAATTTTTATATTTTTTCTTTTCTTTGTACCAAAAATATTGCTGAATGAAAAAGTGCATTTTCCTTGACCGAGACGGAGTATTAAATGAAGAACAACACGACTACGTAAGTCGAAAAGAAGATTTTGTGATTAGAGAAGGCGTAGCCGAAGGACTTTCTTTGCTCAAAAAAGCGGGCTATCTGCTCATCGTCGTAACCAATCAAGCAGGAATTTCTAAAGGTCTTTATACCGAAAAACTCGTAAAATATTTTCACGAAATTTTGCAATCAGAGTGCGGCGGAATCATCGACGATTTGTATTTCTCGAAACATCATCCCAATTATACCTCAAACTCGCTTTTACGAAAGCCCGATTCGCTGATGCTCGAAAAAGCAATGGCCAAATACGAAATCGACTCAACGCAATCGTTTATGATTGGCGACGCCGAACGTGATGTAAAAGCAGGAAAAAAAGCAGGTGTGAAAACAATCCACATTACTGGTGGTAAAGAGACAACAGATTTAGCCGACTGGCAATTTAGCAGTCTGCTCGAAGCATCTCAATTTATTACGAAGATTGTTTAAAAATCAAGCGTGCTTTTTATCAACAGTTGTTTTTGGGGCAGTTTTGCCATAAGCAGGGCATTGTTGACGCTTGCATGATGCCATCGCTCCTACAACTAAAAGGCTCAAAATCAGTATTTTAACTTTCATCAGAATTTCAATTTTTGTTCTCTCAATATTTAATGGTTTGTGCAGCTCTTACGTTCTGCACAAACCATTTTTTCTTAAACGTTATTCTTTCAAAAATATTTTACAAAACTACTTCTTCCGCAACTTCCTCAACTGGTTTCTTTAGTTTTTTCACCGTTGTAATCTTGGGAGCTTCGGCATTATCACCCGATTTAAAACCCAAAATTTTCAACATCGAATCGCTATCTTGCTCTGCTGAAAACAGTTCGGTTGTGATGTTTCCATCTTCATCCAAATTGACCAATACGTGCTGTGGTGCAGGAATCAAACAATGCTGAATGCCACCGTAGCCTCCCAATGATTCCTGGTAAGCTCCCGTGTGGAAGAAACCAATGTACTGGTCTTCGTTTTCAATATCAAAAATTGGCAAGTACAAATCCTCTGAGTGAGCCTCGGTATTATAAAAATCAGCCGAGTCGCAAGTCAATCCACCAAGGTTTACTTTTTCGTAAGGACTATCCCAGTTATTGACGGGCATCATGATATATTTCTGACCAATTCCCCACGAATCAGGCAATTGCGTAATAAACGAGCCATCAATCATGTACCACAACTCACGGTCGTTTTGTTGTTTTTTGTCGATAACTTTATAAATCACTGCACCACTTTCGCCCACCGTATAACTACCAAATTCGGTAAAAATATGCGGCACTGGTACATTATTTTTATTACAAATCCACTGAATATTTTCGATGATTTCGTCAATCATCGCTTGGTAATCGTAGTTGAAAACCAACGAAGTCTGAATCGGTAAACCACCACCAATATCAATCGAATCAAGGTCTGGACAAATCTTTTTCATTTCGCAATACTTAAACATAAAGCGAGTCAATTCCGACCAATAATAAGCGTTGTCTTTAATACCTGCATTGATAAAAAAGTGCAACATTTTGAGCTTAAAGCGTGGATTTGGCTTGATTTTCTCCAAATACAAACTATTAATATCATTGTAGCGAACGCCCAAACGAGAGGTATAAAAAGCAAAGTTTGGTTCTTCGTCAGTCGCAATTCTGATGCCCACACTTACAGTTTCGGCAGTCGAATTTTCGAGGTAATAATCAATTTCTTTCAAATTATCCAAAATCGGAATGCAATTGATGAAACCATCATTGTGCAAAGCCGAAATATCTTCTAAATATTTCGGACGTTTATAACCATTCGAGATAACGTAAGTATTTTTGTTTATCTTTCCATCATCATACAAAGCTCTGATGATATTTATATCAAAAGCCGAAGAAGTTTCGAGATGAACATTGCTTTTGAGGGCAGTTTCGATTACAAACTTAAAGTGCGATGATTTCGTGCAATAGCAATACGTATAATTACCTTTATAATTATACTTTTTCATAGCATTTCTGAAAAGCAATTTTGCATTATCAATATGCTCAGCTATTTTTGGCAAATAACTAATTTTCAAGGGCGTACCATATTCCTTGATAATATCGGTCAAGCGAACGTTATTGAAAAGTAACGTGTGATTTTCATCAACACCAAACTCACGAGTAGGAAACTCAAATGTTTGTTCGATAAGGTCTATGTAGCGTTTCATATTTTAAAAATAGTGCTATTAATTGAGTTCCTCAGTGAGTTGCTCAACAAATCGACTATAACTTTTGCCGCTTTCGACGGATAATGATGGAAATGTGAAAAATATGTGCAAATGTCATATTAAATTAAGAACTTTGCAATGAAATTATTAGCTTCTTTTGGCTATTAGCTTTTAGCTCTTGGCTTTTAGCTAAATAAATTCTCTCCGATAGTAGAAAAACTACATTTTTGAATTAAAATATTTTTAAAGCCAACAGCCAATCGCTAACGGCTAATAGCATTTTTATATGTCCAAAAAAATACATTTTATAGCTGTTGGGGGTGCTGTTATGCACAATCTTGCCCTTGCATTAAACAAGAAAGGGTATCAAGTTACAGGTTCGGATGATGAAATCAACGACCCATCGAAAAGCCGATTGGCCGCAGCGGGCATTTTGCCTGCCGAATTTGGTTGGTTTCCCGAAAAAATTACGACCGATTTAGATGCCGTAATTCTCGGAATGCACGCCTTTGCCGATAATCCCGAACTCGCCAAAGCCCAAGAACTTGGCTTGAAAATTTATTCATTTCCTGAATATATTTATGAGCAGAGCCTTAATAAACAACGTGTTGTGATTGCAGGAAGCCACGGCAAAACCAGCATCACGAGTATTATTCTGCACGTTTTGAAATATTTTAACCGCAAATTCGACTACTTAGTTGGAGCTCAAATCGAAGGCTTTGATATTATGGTTGAATTGAACGATGATTCGCCCGTGATAATCATTGAGGGCGACGAATATCCAGAATCGAAGATTCACCTCAAATCTAAGTTTTTATTCTATCATCCGCATATTTGTTTGTTTAGCGGTATCGCCTGGGACCACTTCAATATTTTTCCGACTTTCGATAGTTATGTGCGTACTTTTGAAGAATTGGCCGATGGTTTACCAAAAGCAGGAAGCATCATTTATGACGAAACCGATGATATTTTAAAAGTTATCGGTGAAAAAGACCGTGCCGATATATCAAAACTTCCGTACAAAGCCCATCCTTACAGAGTCGAAAATGGCAAATGTATTCTTGAAACCAAAAACGGCGATGTAACGCTGGAGATTTTTGGTGAACATAACATGAAAAACCTCAACGGTGCGAAGATTATCCTCGACCGTTTGGGCATTACTGACGAAGAGTTTTATGAAGCCATCCAACATTTTTCGGGAGCGTCGAAGCGTCTTGAAAAACTTGGAGAAAACAGCAATACGCTCATTTACAAAGATTTTGCCCATGCTCCATCAAAACTTGAAGCCACAACCAACGCCACAAAATCGTTGTATCCGAGCAGAAGATTGGTTGCTTGCTACGAATTACATACCTTTAGTAGCTTAAACAAAGATTTTTTGCCGCAGTATGAGCAAAAAATGGATAGTGCGGATACTGCTATTGTCTTTTATTCACCCCATACGCTCGAAATGAAACGTTTACCAATGATTACGCCCGATGAAATCAAAAAAGCGTTTGGTGACGAAAATCTGATGGTATTTACTGATGCAAAAGAATTGAAAGAGTTTTTGATGAACCAAAACTGGTTTCAGACCAATCTTTTAATGATGTCGTCGGGAACATTTGGCGGTATAGATTTAGTTGAATTGAGCAATGAAGTATTAGCCAAAAAAGTAGTAGAAGAATTTCCGAACGTAAAAGTTATATCACAACCAAAAGAAGATAATTCGTGGTCGGGCCTGCTCTCGACTTTCAAAAAAGCATTTGAAGGTTGATAATTTTTGTAGAACAACTGCGTCGGCAACGGTCGGCCGCTGCCGACCGATTTATTGATATTTATAATAATTCATATAAAAAGTGCA
>JBKBSS010000111.1:0-6464 GCA_046291385.1 Emticicia sp.
ACCAAAGGAAAATCTGGTAAAATTGCTATCGTGGCGGGCGATGCCGAACATTCGGAGTTTTATAAACGCCTCGTTACAAATGATTTAGACGAGCGAATGCCTAAAAACAAAGAACCGCTCAAAAAAGAAGAAATAGAAATCCTAAAAAAATGGATTGATAGCGGAGCAAAATGGGGCGAACACTGGGCCTATCAGAAACCCGAAAAACCAAATATCCCTTCGGTTGGTGGATTTTTTGCCCGAATCGGCCTCTTCAAAGATGATGAAACTCGCTTTGCCAAAAACGAAATCGACCATTTTGTGCTGGACAAACTCAAAAAAGAAGGACTTTCGCATTCGCCCGAAGCCGAAAAAGGCACTTTATTACGTCGAGTTTATTTAGATTTGGCTGGCTTACCTCCTACCGAGCAGCAATTACAAGATTTTTTGAAAGATGAATCTGACAATGCTTACGAAAAAGTAGTCAACCAACTTCTTGCTTCGCCTGCTTATGGCGAACGCTGGGCGGCCATGTGGCTTGATTTGGCTCGCTATGCCGATACCAAAGGATATGAGCGAGATGTTTACCGAAGTATTTGGCGATACCGAGATTATGTAATCAAGGCTTTCAACGAAGATAAACCTTTCGACCAATTTACGGTTGAACAACTGGCAGGCGATTTATTGCCACAACCAACTGATAATCAGCTCATTGCAACGGCATTTCATCGAAACACAATGACCAACGATGAGGGAGGAACAGTTGATGAGGAATTTAGAGTAGCCGCTTTGATTGACCGAGTAGGTACAACTTTTGATGTTTGGCAAGGCACAACGATGGCTTGTGTGCAGTGCCATACGCACCCTTACGACCCATTCGTACACGATGAATTTTACAAAACGATGGCGTTTTTCAATAATACTCGTGATGAAGATGTAGTAAGCGAAACGCCATATTTAAGATTTTACAAAAAAGAAGATTCTGCAAAAATTCAAGATGTAAAAAACTGGATTCTGAGCAAAAGTAGTCCACAAAAAGCACAAGAATTTGAGCATTTTGCCAAAGTTTTAGAACCAAAATTCAATTCACATGATATTACGCCACTTTCAAGCGGTACTTCGACTTTGATGGATTCTAAGTATCTTGGTTTGCAGCATACTGGTTACGCCCAACTAAAAAACGTGACTTTAACTGGCAAAAACCGAATGCTAATGACCTTTAATACTGGCAATGAAAAAGGAACTTTGCTCATTCGAGATAATGCTTTAGATGGGAAAATAATTCTGAATATTCCGATTTTCAAAACCCGTGATACGGTGATGTTTTATAATTTGCCGCAGTTGCAAGGCAAACATGACTTGTATTTTGTATTCACAAATCCGAAAACACCGAAAGATTGGCTACAAATAAAATGGGTGGCTTTTCAGAATACTTTTGCAGAAACGCCTGATTATCAGGCTACTGAAATAAAGTATAAAGAAATTCTGAATGCAAAAGCCGATTACAGCCCGATTTTGGTAGAAGGCACGGGAGATTTAGCTCGTAAACAACATATTTTTGAACGAGGAAACTGGCTCGTGAAAGGCAAGGAAGTAAAACCTGATGTGCCGAAATATTTATCACAAATGCCAAAAGAATATCCTCGTAATAGACTTGGTTTTGCAAAATGGTTGGTAGATGGCAGAAATCCACTTACTTCGAGAGTAATTGTCAATCGTTTTTGGGAACAGCTTTTCGGAACAGGAATCGTGGAAACCGTTGAAGATTTCGGTACGCAAGGCTTTGCTCCATCGCACCCAGAAATGCTTGATTATCTGGCACTTACGTTTCAAGATGACATGAAATGGAGTACGAAAAAACTACTCAAAATGATGGTAATGTCAGGCACTTATCGTCAATCTTCGGCCGTCAATCAAACATTAGTTGAGAAAGACCCAACCAATAAATTCTTGGCTCGTGGCCCACGCATTCGACTTTCGGCCGAACAAGTGCGTGACCAAGCTCTACTCGTAAGTGGGCTTTTATCAAAAAAGCTGTACGGTAAAAGCGTGATGCCTTACCAGCCCGAAGGAATGTGGCAATCGCCGTGGAGTGGAGAATCTTGGAATACTTCAAATGGAGAAGATAAACATCGCCGTGCGATTTATACATTTTGGAAACGCACCTCGCCTTATCCTTCGATGATGTCGTTTGATGCACCGAGTCGAGAATTTTGTCAGTCAAGACGCATACGGACAAATACACCACTGCAAGCACTCATAACCCTCAACGACCCTGTTTATGTGGAAGCTGCACAGGAATTGGCAAAAAGTATGTTGACGAAAGGCAAAACACCCGAACAGCAGATTCAAGCGGGTTTTAATAGAATAATGATGCGTGATATTGACAGCCGAGAGTTGAAAATTTTGATAAAACTCTATCAACAAACCGAACAGCAATACCGCAAAAATCCAGTGGAAGCCTATAAGTTTTTTGGGCGTTCTGATACTTCACCAGCTTTGGCAGCAATGGCTGTTACGGCTAATGCAATGCTTAATTTGGATGAAGTGGTGACAAAGGAATAGATTATTATACTTTAAGATTCATTGCCGTCTGACGGCAATGAAGAGTTTTTGTGTACTCAATCCTGTATAATTTGAACAGCCCCATAAATGAACATACTTTTTGTGTGTAGCCGAAATCAGTGGCGAAGCCCGACTGCCGAGGCAATTTTCAAGAATAGTCAAGAGCATCAAGTTCAATCGGCGGGAACTGAACCTTCGGCACGTATCAAAATCACCGAAAAGTTAATCAACTGGGCTGATGTGATTTTTGTGATGGAAAAGAAGCACAAAGAACGAATCGAACAACGATTTGCTTCGGTTGTCGCTGAAAAAGAATTAATTGTCTTGGATATTCCAGACGAGTATCAATTTATGGATGAAGAATTGATAGATTTAATTAAACTTTCGGTTTCACCCTATTTACAGCACAATTAAGCGATTATTTGATTTTATAAGATTATTTTTACTAAAATTTCAACCATAAACTATCAAAATTAAACCTTTTAACTATGGAAAGAAGAGCGTTTCTTCAAAAAGGCACTTTAGCATTAGCAGGTACAGCCGCTTTTTCAAGTGATTTATTTGCCGCAAAAAAAGAAAAAAACGTGGTGGGTGTGCAACTTTATTCTATCAGAGACGATATGAAAAAAGACCCAATCGACGGCTTAAAGAAATTGGCTAAAATGGGTTATACACACGTAGAACACGCCAATTATATCGACCGTAAATTTTATGGATATTCGGCCAAGGAATTTCGTAAAATCTTAGACGATTTTGGCCTAAAAATGCCAAGTGGCCATACCGTAATGGGTAAAAAACACTGGGATGAAGCAAAAAAAGATTTTTCTGATTCTTGGAAACAAACAGTAGAAGATGCAGCCATTTGCGGACAAAAATATGTCATAAGTCCATCGCTTGATATTAGTATGCGTAAAGATTTTGACCAACTGAGGTATTTTATGGATGTTTTCAATAAATCTGGAGAACTTTGTAAAAAATCAGGTATGAAATTTGGCTACCACAATCACGATTTTGAATTTAGTCTAAAACTCAGTAGTATTAAGGTTTATGACATCATTATGCAAAACACCGACCCAAATTTGGTTGCTCAACAACTCGACATTGGTAATATGTACGGTGGTGGCGGACGTGCGGCAGATTTACTCAAACAATACCCAGGCAGATTTGAATTGATGCACGTGAAAGACGAAATCAAGAGCGAAACCGAACATATAGGCTGGGAAAGTGCGATTCTTGGCACGGGTGTTATCGGCGTGAAAGAAATTATTGATATGGGTAAAAAATCGGGTGGTACAACTCAGTTTATCATCGAACAAGAATCTTATCAGGGCAAAGCTCCGCTCGATTGTATGAAAGAGGATTTGGCAATTATGAAAAAATGGGGATATTGATTTTAATGGTTAATGATTAGTGTTAAATTATTAAAACATTATCCAAATCTTTTGGTTTTGAAATCAGAACCTTGGTGTTTCTTATCGGACCGCCGAGCGGCACCTTAGTAGTAAAACAATTTCCATAAAATACCACGAAAAGAGGAGGCTAAAATCTCCTCTTTTTCTATAAAATTACT
This sequence comes from Emticicia sp., assembly GCA_046291385.1. Classification (GTDB taxonomy): domain Bacteria; phylum Bacteroidota; class Bacteroidia; order Cytophagales; family Spirosomataceae; genus Emticicia. The sequence goes on from JBKBSS010000111.1 coordinate 4,115, forward strand.
TCCAAAGAAGACAAAATGAAATATCTAAATTTTAAAAATGGCGACAAAATGCCCGCTTTGGGCTTAGGAACTTGGAAATCAGCCAAAGGTGAAGTGTATAAAGCCGTGCGAGAATCCATCAAAATTGGCTATCGACATTTCGATTGTGCTTTTATTTATGGCAATGAAAAAGAAATCGGACAAGCCATTGCCGATGCCATCAACGATGGGGAAATAACTCGCAACGAACTCTGGATTACCTCAAAACTGTGGAATAATCGCCACAAAAAAGCAGATATTCAAGCGGCTATTGAGCTTACATTGAGCGATTTACAACTTGATTATCTTGACCTGTATCTGATTCACTGGCCAGTTGTACACCAATACGATGTTGATTATCCGCAAAGCGGCGAAGACTTGGTGAGTCTCAATGAAGTCTCGCTTACCGAAACGTGGCAAGGTATGATTGATTTACAAGCAAAAGGCTTGACAAAACACATCGGCGTCTCGAATTTTAGCATCAAAAAAATCAAGCAGATTACCGAAGATACAAGCGTTTGTCCCGAAGTTTTGCAACTCGAACTTCACCCTTTTCTTCAACAAAAAGCGATTTTAAATTTCGCCAACGAAAACAATATTATTCTAACAGGTTTTTGCCCACTCGGTTCGGCGGATAGACCTGCAACAAGGATTGCAGTAGGCGAGCCAAAACTGTTTGAAAATCAGACGATTATTGAGATTGCTACCGAAAAAGGCTGTTCGCCCGCACAAGTGATGCTGGCGTGGGCAGTTTGTAGAGGAACTTCAGTGATTCCGAAATCGGTAAACCCACAACGATTAACAGAAAATTTAGCGGCAGCCGATATTGAGATTTCTGAAAGCCAAATGGAAGCCATGAATGCTCTTGACCAACATTATAGATATATAAAAGGTGGTTTTTGGTGCTTAGAAGGCAGTGATTATACAATTGCAAATCTTTGGGATGAATAAAATAACTAAATAAAACGTTCTTATTAAACATCAATGAAACATCAAGCTATTTCAATCAGACCATTTATTGGAGCGAAAAATTTTGAAATTTCTCGTAGTTTTTACCAAGATTTAGGTTTTCAGGAGGTTGTTTTAGAGCAAAACTTATCTTATTTCAAAACTAATGAAATCGGATTTTACCTGCAAGATGCCTACGTGAAGGATTGGGTAGATAATTCCATGATATTTTTGGAAGTAGATGATGCAGACCGTTATTATGATGAGATTTTTGCTTTAGGTTTGACACAAAAATACGAAAGTGTGAGACTAACAACAGTCAGGGAAATGGCATGGGGAAAAGAGTGTTTTCTACACGACCCTTCTGGAATACTATGGCATTTTGGTGAGTTTTTTAGTAAATAAACGTAAAAAGTCACTACTTTTATGTTACCTATTTTGTTCATATATCATTGATAATCAATGATATATGAACTTTTTTTTGATAAACTATTTCACCAACTTTCTATAAAGTTCAGTTTTTGAGGGGTCAACGGCTGATAATAGAGCAAATGCTTTTTGTTTTTCATCTTTGGTAGCTTCCGAAAAAACATTGACCATTTCTTGATTTTTGGCATTCATAAAACTATTCAACAGCACCGAATTAGCTCTTAATTGTTGCATAGTTTTTATGGCAGTCAGTAAATCCATCACTTGTTTTCGTCCGCCAACTGGGTCAATCGTAAAATTATCAAGAGCTATGCGATGATAAGTATAAAGTCCTTCACGAAAAGGCAATAATTGTTGGTTTTGTAGATTTTCAACCAACCAATAACGATTTCGTTGGTCGCCCGTCTGTTCCCAGCCACCTTGCCCAGCACTCGAAGCTAAGTTCGCAATATTATAAGCTCGTTGTAAATACGGATTTCCGCCTAATTTGCTAAACGAATCATAGTCAACCGTGAGGGCAATCAACGAATAAAAACCCAAAATAGAAGTAAGATTATTAGAAAACGTGAGTTCATTAAAATTCATCTGACGGTCTTCGGGCGTAAACGAAATATTGAAGTTTCGGTCAACATAACTCAGCACTACGCTTTCGTAGGTGGCATTATAAACTGGACGAACTACTTGAAATTGAGCATTGCCTTGATAAACATTTTGCTGCGGAGATTTCATAAAAGTTATAATCAGATTACACTTAATGCGTTCTTCTTGGCTATAAATATCATTTGTCCAGCGTTTATTATTGATAAAATCGCTGATGGCCGCTTTCATATCAACAAAAACCTGTTTTTCGGCGGCTTGTTGAGACTGCAACTGGTCAGAAACAATCGTCACGTTACAGTTAAGTTCTTGGGCGTAAGTACTTAGTGAGCAGCTTATTAGTGCTAATAATACAAAT
>JBKBSS010000111.1:6562-9472 GCA_046291385.1 Emticicia sp.
TTTTTTCATTGGTATGATGGATGTAAATATTTACTTTGATGGTTTCTTTACCGACTAATATATGACGAGTACGTATGCGATACGCCCCTACGCTATTTCCTTGTAATTGTTTTCAAAATATCTTGTGCAACTTCTTTTTTTGTTTTGAGGTCAAAATCATAAACGTTTCCTTCTCGGTCGATGATTTTGATTTTGTTTGTATCATAACGAAAACCCGCCCCACTATCTTGTAAAGAATTCAAAACTATGAAGTCAAAATTTTTGCGTTCGAGTTTTCCTTTGGCATTTTCAAACTCATTATCGGTTTCGAGAGCAAAACCTACAATTATCTGACCAAGTTTTTTCTGTTTGCCCAAAGTAGCGGCAATATCAGTCGTTTTAGTCAATTCAATGCTGAACGTATCCTCTTTTTTCTTAATTTTTTTATCGGCTACGTGCAATGGTGTATAATCAGCAACGGCAGCAGAAAGTACCACAATATCGCTTTCGGCAAAATACTTGGCCGTAGCTTCAAACATTTGCTGTGCTGATTGCACTTTTTCAACTTTTACACCTTTGGGCGATGCAATCGAAACTGGGCCACTCACAAGCGTAACTTCCGCCCCTGCCATCTCGAAGGCTTCAGCAATCGCAAAACCCATTTTTCCCGAAGAATGATTACTAATAAACCTCACGGGGTCGATTGGCTCTTGGGTTGGCCCTGCGGTTATTAATACTTTTTTTCCTTGAAAAACGGGTATTTTTGAAAAATATCGTATCAATTCATGCACAATTTGTTCGGGTTCGGCCAAACGACCTTCGCCAACCAAACCGCTTGCCAATTCGCCGAATTCGGCATTAATTATTTGATTTCCGAACGAAGTTAACTTACGTAAATTCTCAATCGTACTTGGGTGTTTATACATATCCAAGTCCATTGCAGGAGCAAAAAACACCGAACATTTAGCCGATAAATACGTAGCTATCAGCAAATTATCACAAACACCATTGGCACATTTAGCCAGCGTATTAGCCGATGCTGGGGCAATAATCATCACATCAGCCCAGAGACCAAGCTCCACGTGGTTGTTCCATTCTCCCGAATCTCCTTTTGTAAAACTGGATAAAACAGGATTTTTTGAAAGCGTAGAAAGTGTCAAGGGCGTAATGAAATCTTTGGCCGATTCGGTCATAATCACTTTCACCTCTGCCCCCTCTTTTATTAGCAATCTGACCAATAACGCCGATTTATAGGCAGCAATACTGCCCGATACACCCAATAATATTTTTTTGTTCTTTAAGTTCAATTTTATGTCGTTTGAATGATTGACTGAATTATAGAAAACTTCTTGTCTGATTGGCTGGCATGATTTTTTACACTTTAACACTGATTCACAAAATTGTAACAATTCAGAATAAAAATCAAAATCTTCATGCTAAGTATTGATTTAATTCGTTAAAAGTACGTAGTTTTTGGCTAAATTTGTTTGATGAAACGACTTCTCCACATAATAGTATGGGTTTTTGTTGGATTTTCTTTGTTGATAGGCGGTATTGTGATGTACATTCAATCGCCGACTGGACAAGATTTTCTAACAAAAGAGATAGTTTCGTACTTACGAAAAAAACTACATACCAAAGTTGAGATTCAAAAAGTTAGGTTTGATTTTCCCGACTGGATTTCTCTCGAAAACATTTACATCGAAGACCTCAAAAAAGACACGCTCATTTCGGGTAAACGAATTTATCTTGATATTGATATGCTGGCTTTGCTGCAAAACCGAGCCGATATTAATCAAATCGAACTCCAAGGCATTCGTCTGAAAGTTAACCGCATTTTGCCTGATACTACTTTCAATTTTAATTTTATTCTAAAAGCATTTGCTTCGGGCGTAAACGAGCCAAAAACGCCATCAAAACCATTTGATGTAGGCATGAAAGCCGTGAAACTTCAAAATGTGCATGTTACCTACAAAGATGCAGTTTTGGGAACGGATGCCGATGCAAATTTTGCTTTTCTGGAAACAAAATTCGATAAATTCAATCTCAATAAATCGCAGTATCACCTCGCATCTATTAACGGAAATAAAGGTTCGGTTATTCTGAATTTATATAAACCTTTAGCAACAACTATTGCTGAAACGCCCAATTTACCATCTGATACGCTTGATTTTAATTTCAAAAAACTCAATTTGAATAATATCAGTTGGTTGTTTGAAAGCAGTGAAGATGGCATCAGAAGTGGCGGAAAAATCGACACAATGCAGGCGGAAGGCGATAAAGTTTATTTAGAAAACCAAGAAATAAAACTCCCGAAAGTTTTACTTAATAATGCCACGGCTTTTGTAGAATTTGCTAAAATGCCGAAAAAAGCCATCCAAACGGCTAAAAAAGATACAATCGAATCTAAAAGTTGGACATTAAATTTAGGTGAAATTGCGGTCAAAAATACCAATCTTCGCTACGATGATAATAACGCTGCTGCTCAACCAAAAGGCCTCGACCCAGCCCATATTGGCATCGAAAAATTAGGTTTTAAGCTCAATAAATTTGTTTTTGCCAAAAATCAAATTTCGGGAGATTTACGAAATACTACTTTCAACGAAAAAAGCGGTTTGGATATAAAAAACATTAGTTCTGATTTTGTTTACACCGATAAAACGCTGATTTTAAGCAAATTACTCATCAAAACGCCAAACACTTTGCTACAAGATGGTCTGGCAATGCAATACAGTTCAGTTGAGGATTTTAGTGAAAACTTGGGTAATATTGGCATCAAACTCAATCTTAAAAAGAGTCAACTGGCGGTAAAAGATTTATTAATATTAGTACCTTCTTTGGCCGAAAATCCAACTTTTAAAGGTAAAACCAACGAAATAATCAAGGTCGATGGAACAGTAAGCGGACGAGTAAATAATCTTACAGTATCGA
>JBKBSS010000112.1:0-9467 GCA_046291385.1 Emticicia sp.
TAAGTTATTGGCATCGGTTTTTACGTTTCCGTTATTAGCGATTATTTCGGGTTTTTTAGGAATTTTTGGTGGATATTTAGCAGGAACTTTGTCGGGTATTATTACTCCCGAAGACTATATTTATGGAATCAGATATTCGTTTATTCCATTCAATGTTTTCATTTCTATCATCAAAGCCATTGTTTTTGGCTTCTTGATTTCTACGATTTCGGCTTTTCAAGGTTATAATACTCGTGGCGGTGCTTTGGAAGTCGGGCAAGCCAGTACTTCGGCCGTAACCAATAGCTGTATTGCGGTACTAATTGCTGATTATCTTTTGGCAGAGCTTTTGACTTAATTTTGAGTGATAACTGGACAAAAGAATTTAGACAAGAGACAAAAGATAAATATTTGATAATTAGTGTTTTATCTTTTGTTGATTTTAGAATAAAAAAAAATATTTAACAAATTGCCCCCCTTTAGGGGTTGGGGGTGTCTGGGGTTTATGATTGAAATAAAAAATATATCAAAGTCTTTCAACGGTCGCCAAGTTTTGGATAATGTCAGTGGCGTTTTCAAGAAAGGCGAAACAAGTTTGGTTATCGGTGCGAGTGGTACAGGAAAAAGCGTATTGCTAAAATGTATGCTCGATTTGGTGCGTCCCGAAGCGGGAAATACGCTTTACGATGGGCGTGACTTTTACGTGGGCGACGAAGAAGACAAAAAAGATATTCGCCGAGAAATGGGCGTACTTTTTCAAGGTGGAGCTTTATTTGACTCTAAAACTGTGCATGAAAACGTACAGTTTCCGCTTGATATGCTCACAAAAATGGGCGAAGGTGAAAAGAAAGACCGAGTAGAATTTTGCCTACAAAGAGTCGGTTTGGAAGGAACTGGCGGCAGAATGCCCTCAGAAATTTCGGGAGGAATGAAAAAGCGTGTTGGCATTGCCCGAGCAATTGTGATGAACCCAAAGTATTTGTTTTGCGATGAACCAAATTCTGGCCTCGACCCACTGACTTCGATAAAAATTGATGAATTAATCAAAGAAATTACCGACGAATTTGATATTACAACGGTAGTAATTACGCACGATATGAATTCAGTTCTTTCGATTGGTGAAAAAATTATGTTTTTGCACAAAGGCAAAAAACTGTGGGAAGGCAACAGCCAAACCATCATGGGTGATACCGTTCCTGAGTTAGAGGAATTTGTATTTTGTAATAAAGCTCTTAGTTTGATGAGGGCTGGGAGATAAAAATAATTTTAAATACTACTATTATGCAAAATTTTGAAGATGAAATAGCCAAGCAAATCAAAATATTTAGTAGAGGAGAATCGTATTTATACATTAAACAAGAACTTCAAGATAAGTATGATGAAGTCACCGCTTCTAAAATTGCACAAGAAGCATATAAAAGATTCAGATTAAAAAAAACAAAGAGAGATATAATTTCTGGATTAGTAATATTCGTAGTTACTCAAATAGGTATCTCTTTCGTTAAAGATGAAAGTGTTGATAGAAGCTATATTTTCCGAAGTATTTTGGGAATCTGTATGATAGTTTATGGTCTATGGGAAGTTTATAAGTTTCGCAAGCATGAATATGAACAAATCAGGTGATTTTGGCGTTTTTTAATTTAAAATCACCTAATTTGTTACTCATGTTACGCACAGAAACGCTGAAAGCGTTAAACTTGAATAGCCCCGAATAGGGTGAAAATGTCAAAATTATGCTCAACCACGAAGTGGTTGAACTTACTTTCGACGACTTTGTTCAACCACTTCGTGGTTGGGAGTAGAATTTGCTCTATTTTCCCCGAATTTCATTCGGGGCTATTCAAGTTGAAGCCCAGAGGGTTTAAGTGCGTAACATGATTTGTTATATAAAACTACTTCTTGACCATCTTATAAATTTGCTCGCCAACTTCGGTTCTGATATTGAGTGTGCTAATCTTCACATTATCACGGGTTGGATATACTCGATTTGATAAGAAAGTATAAACAAAATTATATTTTGGCTCAACCCAAACAAATGTTCCCGTAAAACCCGAATGTCCGAAACTTTCGGGCGATGCCGATGTTGGGCCATTTCCCACTTTCGGATTAAAATCTAATTTATCAAAAGCAATCGCACGGCGATTTTTTAATTCTGGAAATTGGTATTTCGTACATTCGGCCAGCACTTCGGGTTTGATAAATTGTGTGCCGCCATAATAACCTTTTTGCAAATACATTTGCATCAATTTCGTGAGGTCATTGACGTTTCCAAAAAGTCCAGCGTGTCCCGAAATTCCATCTAAAAGCCCAGCACCTTCATCGTGTACACGACCGTGAATGACCGTTTTTCTAAATAAAGTATCTCTTTCCGATGGAACAATTTTGTTTTTTGAATAAAAACGCAATGGATTGTAAGTCAAAGAGTTAGCTCCGATTTGCTTGTAGGTTTTCTTTAAATAATCTTCCCACGGCATACCAACCAAATCGGCAATGAATGTCGGATAAGTATAATAATGTAAATCGCTGTAAACATAGCCTTGGTCGGGTTTTACAGGTGAGTTTTCGATGGCATCAAAGATAACTTTTCGGTAATCTTTGTGCAGCCAAAGTGAATCGGCAACTTGCACCGAAAAATCAGCCGATTGTTTTGTAGAAAGCGTATTTGGCTTCCAAACCATTGTTTTTGGCGAAAGACAATCTTTCCAAAGATTTTTGTCAGTCTTGATAGCTTTCGCAATAATCAAATCATATTTTTTCTTACTCATAAATAGCTTCTTTTTGTATTGAGAAGCGTATTTCTCCTTAAAAATAGAGCTATTTTTGACGGTTTTAACAGAATCAATACAATCCATCCAAAACGGAATCCAGGCTTTTAGGCCAGATTTGTGCGTAAGCATATCACGGAAATGTAAATTCGCTTTATTTCCATCGGCAAATGCGGGGTAATAATCTTTGAAAGATTTATCTAAATCAAATTTTCCTTCGCTCATTAATTGCATGACTGCCAAAGCTGAGGTACTGACTTTCGTAACTGAGGCAAGGTCGTAGAGGTCGGTTAAATTAACAGTTCCTTTTGCAGTTGCTTTCGTATTAATTGCTGTGTTTGAATTAGCTTTTTTAACAGCTTCATCCATTACATCATTTTTGTTGTCTGTTTTAAATTTACTATCATTATTCGCCAAAACAGCTCCATTAGCTGCTTCGTAAGTATGAAACCCAAATGCTTTCTGATAAATCACTCGACCATCTTTGGCAACTTGCATGGTTGCTCCTGGGTAGGCTTTTTCACGAAGTCCGAGGTTGATAACGGAGTCGATTCTTCTATTAAATTCTGCTCCATCAAGTCCAACCATTTCGGGAATTCCGTAAGCCAAACGCCCGATTGATTGGGTGTTTTCGCCCATGCCATATTTATAAGCATCATTGATAGAAACTGGCAGTTTTCCCAAAATTGGTATTGCTCCAAAAATCGCTTGGGCGGCTGCTTCTTCCATATAATTGGTTAGCTGATAAGCCATTACGATGGCTTTCGACTTTTCTAAATCATCAAATTTATCAAGCGAATAAGGATTTCCGAAAATAGTTGTAATCGCTTTACCAGTATTGGTGAATGCTTTTAAAGCCTTTTTGTTGGCATCAGTAACGCCGTATTTTGCGGCTGGACGAATATTATTGAGGTGTAAGTTTACTAAAATCAAATCGTAGTTTCTGGTTTGTTCCAAAACCTTATTGATACTCGAATCTGGTGCATTGGGTGGCAATAAAAAATGGTCGATAGTTGTATAATTATCGGTCATTTTCTGAAAAGCCGTTGGCTGAATGGCATCAATCGAAACGCTGGCGATACGTTTAGTTAAATCCTTGATTGGCAGTATTTTATCGTCATTTTTAACCAAAGTGATTGTCGCCTCGGCCAACTGACGATTTAATAAATCTGAATTTGTGGTGTTCAAATCTGCAATCAAATTTTTGATTTCCGTTGGGCGATATTTATCCAATCCAACCCAAGATTTTGCCATCAGAATTTTACGTACTCGAAAATCAATTTCTTCCATCGAAATTTCTTTGTTTGTAATGGCCGTCTTTATCGCCAAAATCGCACCTTCGGCATCTTCAAACGTTTCGAGAATATCGTTTCCTGCCAAAACCGCTCTTACATTGGCTTGTCCTTTCGAGAAATATTTGATTGCCCCTTGCATATCCATTGCATCGGTGAAAGTCAAACCCTTGAAATTGAGGTCTTTACGCAAAATATCAGTAACGATTTTTGTAGAAAAAGTTGCCGCCAGATTCTTGGTTGTATCCAATACTGGGACGCTCAAATGAGAAGTCATAATTCCACTTAAACCATTGTCTATCAGTTTTTTATACGGATAAAATTCTACATCGTTTAAGCGTTTACGGTCGTGCGGAATCAATGGCAAATCGAAGTGAGAATCAACGCCAGTATCGCCATGCCCAGGAAAATGTTTGGCCGACGTGAGCAAATGTTCGGTATTCATGCCTTGCATGTAGGCGAGGGCTTTGTTGGCCACATCTTCTTGGTTTTCGCCAAACGAACGGAAATTGATAACAGGATTATTGGGATTTATATTGACATCAACCACGGGAGCATAATTGATATGCACCCCAATTCGGCGACATTGTTTAGCAACTTCTACACCCATTTCATAAAGCAGTTTTTCGTTACCTTGCATTGCTCCGAGCGTCATTTGGTACGGAAAACGCACCGTACTGTCCAATCGCATGGCCAAACCCCATTCCAAATCCATGCCTATTAACAACGGCACTTTTGATAGTGCTTGCAATTCATTGACGATGCGGGCTTGCACCGTCGGCGGAGCGGCAAACATCACAATTCCACCGATTCGGTTATCTTTTACCCAACGTTTGAGTTTTTCTACATCGTGCGGTCGGCCCGAAGTATTGCCACGAGGCATGAGTAGCTGCCCGATTTTTTCGTCCAGCGTTAGCGTTGTAAAAACCGAATCTACCCAACGTTTATTATGATTGGTCAGAAAATCAGGTTCTTTTTGGGCAAAACTTGATAAAGTGGTGATAAGTAAGAGGGTCAGGAAAAAGACTTTTTTCATTGGTTATGGGTTTGTTGATTACTTTTTTAGAGATTTGTTTTTATAATTTCCAATCGAACCCTTTTATTTAAGGATAGCCTGTATTATTAGAATAATTAAGCGAAAATGGCAATAAAACTTTAAAAACCTTATTATATTTGTTAAAAATAAGTAAAATTATGCAAACTCAAGCATTGACAAACTTACAATTAGAGCTTCTAAAAACTTTTACCCGTCAAGTTTCTGACGACGATGTTTTGGCTATTCGCAAAATGCTTGCCCAATACTTTGCTCAAAAAGCCATGAATTTAGCAGATGAAGTTTGGGATAAAAATAATTGGACTGCCGCTGATACACAACAATTATCTTCCGAACATAATCGCAAAGCTACGAATAAATGAAAGTAGTTATTGATACAAATGTACTTTGGGTTTCTGTTTCTCGACGTTCTGCTTCGCATTGGCTTTTTCAAGCCGTTCTTGAAGGTTCGCTTACCCTATGTGTAACCACCGACATATTAGACGAATACGCTGAAATTATGTCTTCAAAATTAGGAATTGAAGCCTCCGAAGCTGTTTTGAGCCTTTTTGATAATTTACCAAATATTCAATTAATCACTCGTTATTATCGTTGGTTTGCTATTAAGGCTGATGCTGACGATGATAAGTTTGTAGACTGTGCCGTTGCTGCCAATGCAATATGTAGCATTACCGAAGATAAGCATTTTAAAGTTTTAAAGCAGCTTGATTTTCCCAAAGTCAAGGCTATGAGTATCAATGAGTTTGAAGGTCTTTATCAAAAGTAGTAAAGTTTTTTCTTCTAACCGAATCGCACTCCCGACAGTACAGGATTCTAAAAATCAAGATTTATTTTATATTTATCCCAATAATAGACCCAGCAATTATAATGAAAAAAAACTTTGTGTTTTTCATCAGTACGTTCGTTTTAGTCGGGCAATCTTTCGCTCAGAAAAAAGCTACCAATGTTTTTCCTGACGGTAGCGTAATTTCAAAATAGTTTTCTGATTCGACTAAGATGCTGCTTTCTTACTCTGATAAGTACTGAGATAAAAATAAACATCAATTTTATTGCCTGTAAATCGCTGATATTCAGTGTTTTAAAGTTCACAAATCGTACTTCGTGATTCGTCTCTCTACTTAATATTACCTTGAAAAATATCGACCTTCAATACCGTATTTTTACAGATTTGACAATTTCATGAATCGTCGCACTGCTAAAAGTTGTCAAATCTAAACCATCAATAAGTTTTTTTCTTCCTTGTCTTCATTACCTCTCTCAATAGTATTTTCCTGCCAAACTGCCATGCAAAAGTACCTTGGCATGAGTATTGAAGTATTAAATTTCCCTATAAATGTTTTGTTTGTCAGAAAGGTTTAGTATTTTCACTCTGACAATCTGTCAGATAATCTTAAAGTATTGATTATCAATATTTATGAAAAAGCACAGCCAAACAAGATTTTAATCTAACCGAATCCGTTATTAAAATTAGATGATAAAGACTCCACTGCTCAAACCAGCGAAATCAATAAAATCAGTTTCAAATCGACGGTCTAAAAATAATAGTGGTGAATGAATAGAGACCTTATCTCAAGACTCGTAATGGCAAGACAAGACGTTGAAAACGTTGAAATGATAGAAATTGCTTCGCCCGAAGAAGTAATGGAAAATGAAGATAATTTGCCAACCGATTTGGCTCTTTTATCTTTACGCAATACTGTTTTGTTTCCAGGTATCGTGATACCCGTAACGGTCACTCGCCAGAAATTTATCAAAATGGTAAAAAAAGCTTACCGCACCGACCGCACCGTTGGCGTTGTAGCACAAGTACGCCACACACAAAATGAGCCTACTCCCGACGATTTATTTAAAGTCGGAACGATTGCTCATATCTTGAAAATGATTGTGTTGCCCGATGGAAACGTAACGGTTATCATTCAAGGTCGCCGCCGTTTTGAAGTGGAAGAATATACCCAAACCGACCCGCATTTGATGGCAAAGGTGAAGTATATTCCAGAAAGTTTCCCGAATGTACGCAAGAAGGAAACAAAGGCACTGATTCAGAGTCTGAAAGAGGCTTCTTACAAAATTCTGAACCTCAATCCCGATATTCCACGTGATGCCCAAATGGCTATCAGTAATATTGATAGTCCAAGTTTCTTGACGCATTTTCTTTCATCAAACCTCAACATCGAAATCAGCGAAAAGCAATTGCTTCTTGAAACTTTTGATGGTGGCGAGCAAGCCCACAAGCTACTCGAACACATGATGAAAGAAATTCAAGTGTTGGAAATCAAGCGTGATATTCAGAGCAAAGCCAGTATTGATATTGACCAGCAGCAAAGAGAATATTATCTGCGTCAGCAAATCAAGGTTTTGCAGGAAGAATTGGGCATGGAATCGCCCGACCAAGAAGTTGAAAAACTCCGTGCAAAAGGCTCGAAAAAGAAATGGACGAAAGATGCCAACGACCATTTCAATAAAGAATTGAACAAGATTTTACGCATGAATTCGATGTCGCCCGAATATGGTGTTTCGTTGAATTATGCCGAAACAATGGTCGATTTGCCTTGGAATGAATTTACAAAAGATAATTTCGACCTAAAACGTGCCAAGAAAATATTGGATGCTGACCACTCGGGACTTGAAAAAGTAAAAGAGCGTATCATCGAGTATTTAGCAGTTTTGAAGCTCAGAAATGACATGAAAGCCCCGATTTTGTGTTTGTATGGCCCCCCTGGAGTTGGAAAAACTTCTTTGGGGAAATCAATCGCAAAAGCTTTGGGTAGAAATTATGTGAGAATGGCACTCGGCGGCTTGCACGACGAAGCCGAAATTCGTGGACATCGCAAAACGTATATCGGTGCAATGCCAGGAAAATTGATTACGAATTTGCAAAAAGCAAAATCATCAAACCCAGTTTTTGTGTTGGATGAAATTGATAAAGTAAACCGTGACCAACGTGGCGACCCTTCATCGGCATTGCTCGAAGTGCTTGACCCTGAGCAAAACAATGCTTTCAAAGATAATTATTTGGAAGTTGATTATGACCTCTCGAAAGTGCTTTTCATCGCAACCGCCAACTCGCTTGACACCGTTCAAGGGCCATTGCGAGATAGAATGGAAATCATTGAAATTTCGGGCTATACCGTTGAGGAAAAAATAGAAATTGCTCGCAAACACCTCGTTCCGAAGCAATTAGAACAGCACGGAATTAAGCCAAAAGATTTAAAAATTGATGATAAAGCCATTCAAAAAGTAATCGAAGGCTATACTCGTGAGTCAGGTGTGCGTCGTTTGGAGCAGCAAATTGGGTCACTGATTCGTAAGATTGCAAAATCAATTGCGATGAATGAAGAATATCCTAAAACTGTAAAAGCCGACCACGTAGAAAAAATGCTCGGTGGCGTAATTTTCGATAGAGATTTATACGAAGGAAACGATGTGCCAGGGGTTGTAACAGGCTTGGCTTGGACTTCGGTTGGTGGCGATATTCTTTTTATAGAATCAAGCCTGAGTCGTGGAAAAGGACAAATCACGCTTTCTGGTCAGTTGGGTGATGTAATGAAAGAATCGGCAATTACGGCACTTTCTTACCTAAAATCTCACGCTGATAATATTGGTATTGATTACCGAATTTTCCAAAATTACGACCTTCACGTACACGTTCCGCAAGGAGCAGTGCCAAAAGATGGCCCGTCGGCAGGTATTACGATGCTTACTTCAATGGCTTCGATGTTTACCCAACGTAAAATTAAGCCAAATACGGCCATGACTGGTGAAATTACGCTTCGTGGAAAAGTACTTCCAGTGGGTGGAATTAAAGAAAAAATCTTGGCCGCTAAACGTGCAGGCATAAAAGACATCATTATGTGTTACAAAAATCGCAAAGATGTCGAGGAAGTAGGCGAAGCATATACAGTCGGGTTGACTTTTCACTACGTAGATTACGTAGAAGAAGTGCTTGAAATTGCTCTTTTGCAAGAAAAAGTGGCCAATCCATTGAATTTTATTCTTCCAGAAGAAAAGAAAGAAACGCCTGTTGTTGTTCCTTTGGATGTTGTGGTGGTTTAAATAACCCCTAATTCCTAAAGGGGAACTGTGAAATAAGATAAAAAATAAGAAAGCCTTCGCTCTAAGCGAAGGCTTTCTTGCTTTACAAACCCTTAGTTTTTATTTACACGCAGTACATTAGTTTTATTGATTTTATCTTAGCTATCTGAGGGAACGAAAAACGCTACATTAATGCTTTATGACGTTTCTGGTACTATTTTATGACGTTTTTGGCACTATTATTGATAATTTTTGTATCAAGTGTTTTTGTATAAAAATTAGCTGTATTTTTTATGAAATTATCACTAAAAACTTCAACTTTTATTAACTGAAACTGAATAACGT